>JBEINN010000149.1:0-2543 GCA_040378115.1 Candidatus Planktophila sp.
CTGAATGGTCTTGCTGGAGAAAGTGATGATGCGATCGTCAATATTGTTTTGATGCAGCTAAATACTTCAGTAGAGGCATACGCCAAGGATTCAAACCGTGCTGCATACCGCGAGAAGTTAGCTAATGGTTTGTGGGCACTAACCCAGAGTTCTGCTCCTGGTAGCGATCTTCAGTTGCTAATTTCTCGTGCCTTTGCAATCAATGCACAGACACCAGAGCAAACAGCAAATATTCGTGAGCTGCTAAACGGTGGCGCGCCTGGACTTAAGGTTGATACAGATCTTCGGTGGTACTTCCTGATTGCACTAACCGAGCGTGGTGCAACTACCAAGGACGAAGTTGATGCAGAACTTGCTAAAGACAACACGACTAGTGGAAACATCGCTTTCGAAACATGTTTGGCAGCAATGCCAAATAGCGAGGCTAAGGCGTATGCATTCAATAAGGTTCTTAATGAAGACATCGTTACTTCGATAAGAAGCGCCTTGATTGCTGGATTCCAACGCCCAATTCAGCGCGATCTGTTGGAACCATTTGTAACTCTGTACTTCGACAACCTTATTAATGCTTGGGAATCCAAGTCTTACGAAGGTGCTGCCAAGTATGTAACTGGTTTCTATCCAACATGGATTGTGAAGCAATCAACCGTTGATGCGACTAACGCATGGCTCAATGGTGCTGGAAAAGATTCTCCGGCGGTGCTTCGTAAACTCGTTAAAGAGTCACAGGATGGATTAATTCGCTCCCTAAAGGTGCAAGCGCTAGATCGCTAAACCTAAACAATCAGTTATTCGATTGATGTGATTGATGATGTCTTAGCTTTTCGAGGCTTTGACATTGCGTAAGCAAGAACTGAGATCACAACAAACATAACTGTTGGCACGATGAAAAAAGTTACAACAGTTTCGAGAACTGACATTCCAGGGAACTCGACAATTGGACCTTCATTATTGTTCATGGGAAAAGTGTAATTTACTTATGCAGTTGCCGCAGCCACACCAAATGGCTCGAGATACTGCAGCCACCTGTGATCTGTGCGACCTGTTCCAAGGATTCGCCAAGCCGCCCCAACTGGTTCGCGTGGCAAAGTCCGCAATCGCCAACCTAATTCCTTTAAATGTTTGTCTGCTTTAAGGTGATTGCACTTGTGACAAGCTGAAACGACATTTTCCCAATTGTGTCCGCCACCTCGACTGCGCGGAATCACATGGTCAATCGATGTGGCAGGTGCGGCGCAATAAACACATCGCCCACCATCTCTGGCAAATATTGCGCGACGAGAAAGTGGCACTGCATGTCGATATGGAATTCGAACAAATTTATTGAGTCGGACTACAGATGGCAAGGAAATCTGCCCGCCTGCAAAACGTAAAACTTCGCCAGAATCTTCAACCATTGTTGCTCTGTGATTGAGAACCAAAATGAGCGCGCGACGATCCGTTATGACACCCAGTGGTTCATAGGTGGCGTTCAGAACTAGTGTGCGCGACATCAATCGCTCCCGATCTGGCACGTGGCTCGTGCCGATTGGGTTATCTTGCACCAAAACACCCGACCGCGTGGGTATTTGATGAGGGCTTTTAGGTAAATATTTGGATAAAGTCGCTTCATTATGAGTCAGACCATGCGTGAATTTCTGGACTGGATGGCGGGTGCTCCCCTTCGAGTTCTGATCATCCTTATAGCAGCTGCCCTGGTCCAGGCCTTTGGTTCCAGAGCGATAACGCGGGCCATGAATAAGTTAGCGTCAGTCGATCTGGTACCCGGACCACGCAACATCGTGTCTCGTCAAAAGGAACGTGCCAGCACAATTGGTGGAGTCTTAACTGCTTCGCTCAAGGCGACAACATGGATTGTTGCAACCGCAATGGCTTTAGGTGAGTTTGGTTTTGATCTAGGGCCACTGATTGCATCTGCTGGAATCGTCGGTGTTGCACTAGGACTTGGTGCACAGACTTTAGTTCGCGATGTTTTGTCTGGAATCTTTATGTTGATTGAAGATCAATACGGAGTCGGTGATTCAATTTCAGTCCTAGAAGTTGAAGGTGTCGTTGAAAAAGTTGGACTTCGCGTTACAACTGTTCGCGACGGTCAAGGAACCCTTTGGTACTTGCGCAATGGTGAAATTCTGAAAGTTGGAAATCAATCTCAATCAGGTTGATTAGCTAGCGAATTCGCTGCCATCTCTAAATAGATCCATAGCTCTGCTCTTAAAGCTGCCTCCATTTCAACACCATTTACCGCCTGGTGCATTGCATTCAACCAAGCATCACGTGCAGCTTGGGTGATAGGAAATTCAGCGTGACGCATTCGCAAACGTGGATGTCCGCGATTTTCTTGGTAGGTACTTGGACCGCCCCAATACTGTTCTAAGAACCACTGCAAACGCTGCGCCGCACCCTTCATATCCGTTTCTGGGTACATAGGACGCAGGATCGGATCAGTTGCAACAACTGCATAGAACTGTGAAACAAGATCTGCAAAGAATTTTTCTCCACCTACCTGTTCATAAAAGGTACTCATAAATGAAGGTTACTATCGC
>JBEINN010000053.1:0-5985 GCA_040378115.1 Candidatus Planktophila sp.
GCTGTCTTGGTCTTACTCAGATAAGTTAGGAAGTCAACCAAATAGCCTAGAAGTATTTATACTCCTAGGTTTTCCGGCTTACATTGCGATCCTGTCTATTCGTAGAACCTGGTTTATGAAATCCAACTAGCCAGGTCCACGCCCTGCACAACCAGAACCATCAGAATAAAGACAATTACTCCACCGATGCGATAGATCTTTCGACCGTTTTCAGTGGTCTTCCAATCTGTCTCTGGTGTGTCTGTAATTGCATCCAGGTAATGAAGAATGAAGCCAGGCAACGCCATAACCACAAAACTCCACTTTAAGAAGGCTTCAGGTGATGAAAAGGCCCCTTCAATCACATTTGATGCAAGTGCCATCACAAAGATCATTACGACAGTTTTGAATACACCCTTTGGCAAATACAACTTCTTCTTAGGCAAGTTGTCTTCAAGGCTTAATGAGGTGATCTGTGGAATCGCGAACAACAATGTTCCTAGAACCAAGTTGAGTGTTGACCCAACAAATGGAGCAGCCATAATAAAGAAGACAAATACCTTAAAGACAAGCGAGCGGATCTTTTGATTCTGTGATGGCTTTCTGATCTCAACATGCAGCGCGCGAAGACGCATTGGATAATGCTCAACAGCAATATCTTCAAAGGCAACGCGTATCAACAATAAGCCGGCTGCGATAAATGCTAGCTCGGTGCCGTAATCAGTGATTGGCAGTTCAAGGCGTGCCAAACCATTCATCGCAGCAACCATCTTCGTGATTACCCAGAATGTAAGCAATGTGCCAAGCGCATAATCTGTAACCCGCTCCCACATGTCATCTTGATTTCGTACCAAGCGACGGAATGGGCGGAACGCGCTTGCAAGCAATGCTGGAGCAAAGAACAGAATTATCACACCAATAGCAGTTAGAAATTCAGGTCTGTTTGTTATGTTTCCAGTAAGTAATGCTGCAAGGAAGAAAACGGAGCCTGCAATAAATCCTGCAAACGCATCATAAATTGCAACTGCCATAATCAAGGCAACGATTCCCCATGCTGGCGGAAGTGCCTGACCACTTGTATTAACTGCAGCAACGATTCCTAGAATTAAACCAATAGGCATTAACAAACCTGCCCAGGATCCAATAATTGCTCGGATGGTGTTTCCATCTTGGACAGTACGTGTTAACAATGGTGAGAATCGATTGAATCGGTGTGCAAGTGAAACGAAAACAAAATCAGTTTCATCTGTAAATCGGTTATCCCACGATTTGGAAAGATCTCCCTTACCTGGCTCGTCCTTTAACAGCTTCAACGCACCTGATGAGACTGATTGCAAAGACTCTTGGTCTTGTTCCTCATCACTCTGCTTCTCATTACGTCTAATTGAAGTCAGTGCGGCCAGAGCTGCAAAGCCAGCTAAATGTAAGCCTTTCGTGGTCTCTGGATCACTCAGTGGGTCATACGGCTGTAAGCCTGTTTTAACCTCCTTTTCAGGGGCTGGAATAACTGGGTCGCCCTCTTCATCCACTTTCAGATTGGGACATTTGTTGTCCCACTGGACAACACCTTCTTCGTCCTTACAAAACTCAATCTCTTTCTGACTCACTGTTCCATTGTCATCATAAACCTCAATTGTTATTGAGTGAAAACCAGGTGGTACATCATCAGGAATTGTTATATCAAGATCTTCTGCTTCAGATTGAGTCAGTCGATCAATAACAACGTTTTTCTCTACCGCAACCGAAGTTGGCAGAACAAGGAAGTTTAAAAGAATAATCGCGAGTAGAAGTATTTTTCTCATTATTTGCCCTTTACGTTGACGGTTACCTTGACTTTTTGTCCTGGTTTCAAACCTGTAATTGTTGCCTTTGCAGAGTTCTTACTTGTTGTTGTACTTGGTTTAGTAGCAATTACCGCTCTAGCTGGAACCTTCGCTGCTGCTGCTTTTGCCGCTGCTGCCACCTTTGCCGCCAGACTGGCATCTGCTGCCGCCTTGGTTGCCACATCAATTTTGGCTGTTGACTCTGCCTTTATCGCCACCGCTTCTGTAGCTTGCGCTTCTGCTTGTTGTGCTGCAACAGCTGCTGCAGTTTGTGCTCTCTCTTGTGCAGCAACAGTTGCTTCAGCCTTAACATTTGCAGCAATCGCAACTCTCTGTGCCTCTGCGACCTTTACTGTCATCTCTTCGATCTTCTTTTCAATAGCAGCACGCTCGGCAACATCTTTTGCTTTAATCGATGCTTCGGCTAGCGCAATCTTTTCATCTAGCGCCTTTACAACCACTTCAGCGCTCTTTTGCGCTTCACTTGCTGCTGCAATCTTTTCTTCAGTTGCCTTGAGTGCTGCATCAGATGCACTCTTGGCTTCGGTAGCTGCGGTTGCTGCCTCATTTTGCTCGGTAACAATTCTTGCCACCGCCACAGATGCCTCTCTATTTGCGCTCTCGGCTGCTGCTTTTGCGGCTGCTGCTTGATCAGCTGCATTCTTCGCAGCCTCATTAGCAGCGGCCTTAGCAGCTGCTGCGATCGCATTTGCTTGTGCTGCCGAAGTTGCAGCAGCGGTTTTCGAACTCAAAGCACCTAATACGATATCTACCTGTTTCGAAGCAATAGATGCTTTCGTCTTTGCAGTTGCAGCAACTTTGGCTGCGGCCGCAGCTGCCTGAACTCGATTAATCGCAGTGGTGGCAGCCTTTGCTGCCGTTGCAGATGCAGCTGCCTTTGTCGCCGCAGAAGATGTTTCACTCTTTAGCGCAGCGACCGCTTTATTGGCGGCGTCAACTGCCACTCCTTGCGCATCTGTGGCTGCTTTTGCAATTACCGCTGCTTGAACTGCGGCTGCATCTGCCGCTGCTTTTGCAATTACCGCTGCAGTTGCCTTTTCCACCGCTATCTTTGCTGCTGCTTCTGCTGCGCTCTTATCTACTGAAACTTTTTCTGCCACAACTTTTGCCGCATTATCAGATGCAATTTTCTCGGCAACAACTTTCGCTGCAGCAGCCACACAAGCTGCATCACATGCTGGTGGCGGCGGAGGTGGTGGTGGCGATAAAGTCGTTATTGGTGAAGATGGCGCAGACGCAACAGAATTAACCGCTCCATTATTTGCCACTACCGTAAAGGTATATGTAGTTCCAGAGTTCAAACCTGTGACAGTTATCGGTGAAGAACTACCCGATGCCGTGACTCCACCCGGCGATGAGGTAACGGTGTAATTAGATATCGCGCTTCCGCCAGTACTTGCAGGAGCTGTGAATGAAACAGTTGCTGTTGTTTCTCCGGTTGCTGTCGCAGACACAGCAGTTGGTGCACCAGGTGCGGCTGCTGCTGTTACCGATACAGAAGCAGTTCCTGCACTATTGCCGGGAGTTGCGCTATTAACGGCGCGAATTTGGATCGGATAAGTAGTGCCAGCCACTATCGGCGTGGTTCCATCCGTACTTAAGAATTTAATGACAATTGGTGAAGAGACAGTTGCTGTATCTGTTCTGTCACTCCATGTTGTACCGCCATCTGTCGAGAATTGGTACTTCAGAATTGTTGAGCCGCCATTTGATGCGGGCGCCGTTACCGGAAAATTTATCTGTAGATCTCCCCGCGTTGGTGTACCAACTGCTGGGACACCTGGAGCAACTGGAGTAATTGCCGCAGTCGGAGAAGACCAAGCTGTTGCCTGTGGCGCTATTCCATTAATGGCAGTTACTAGGACTCGAATAAACTTGCCTACTAAATCAAGGGCACTTGCAATAAAATTGGAACTTGTTGCTCCCGAAATATCAGAACACGCTGTTGCCGTATCTGTTGCATTTGTACAACTCTTCCATTGATATGTAAGGGTTGGACTAGGGACACCATTAAAGGTAACAGCGTTATTCAAAGTACTTCCGATAGAAGTAGTTCCGGTTGGTGCACTAGTAGAAGTAGATGTAGGAGCAGCTGCAACAGCTACGGTTACAGTATTCGAAGCTGAACCCAATGAGAGGTTTCCTAATGCATCAATTACATAAAGTTTGTAATCCCCTGTAACAAGACCAGCAGTAGACATTGCAGTATCTGAATTTGCTGCTGAAATTGTAACCTCGTTGTAGTTATCATTTGCCGCGTTTGTGATGTCAGACAAGCTATTAACCACGATAGTTGATTTGACTAAATATGCAGTTCCAATTTCACTAGATCTAACAGTCACACCACTTGCTGTTGTCACACTAGAGGTTGCAACAGTTGGTATAGGTGCAGTTGTATCTAATACATAAGCCTGCATCGCAACTGTGCCGCTAGCGCCGGCAGTGTCTCTTACTTGGAACTTAATTGAGCTGCTTCCACTAAGAGTTGCGTTGAGCCACGAAATGGCAGTTCCAGAAACTGAAGAGGAGACATCTGTGTAGTTCGCGCCACCATCCACTGAACCCCACAGTGATTCATTTGCCCCCAAAATCGCGCTTAAAGTGCCAGTGATCGTTTGTGAAGCTGTTGCGGTAATGAAGTCAGAGGCAGATGCTCCAGAATCACCTGAAATATCTATGCTGCCGATGGTTTGAGTCGGTGCAGTTGTGTCCAATTCATAGGATTGTGTAGCTGTTGTGCCTACGTTTCCTGCAGCATCCCTTACTTCGATTTTAATTGAACTGGTACCACTTAAGGAGGCTCCAGACCATGCGATTGCTGTTCCTGTGACTGAGGATGAGATGTTTACGTAACTTACTCCTGCATCAACAGAGCCCCATAGTGATTCACTTGCCCCAAGATTTGCGCTCAAGGTACCTGTGATTGTTTGTGAAGCCACCGAGGTAAGAAAATCTGTGGCAGAACTCCCTGAATCCGCTGAGATGTCGATACTGCTAATCGTTTGAGTTGGTGCCGTTGTATCAATAACAATCGCTTTGTTTGCAGCCAAAGAGTTTGCGGCTGCTGGGGATGCAAGAGTGAGCACCACATCATTGCCCGCGGCATCTTTAATTGTTCCGCCGTTTAATGCCAATGCAGATGTCGCAACATAATCAAGATCGCTAGAAGTATCCCCGGCTTGAACTGTGTAGCTAAAAGTCAAGGCATTGGTTCCCGAACCTGATGAGTAACTGACTGTACGATCTGTGCTTCCTGTTTCAATTGTTAATTGTGGAGTACCTACGACAGTCACCGCTCCAGAGAATGAAACTTGAATAGATACAGTGTTTCCAGCTCTGTAACTTCCATTTGCAGTTGATGATGTAACCCCTGTAACAGTTCTTGTTGGAGTTGCGCTAGTAGATGCAGTTGATGCACTCGAAGTTCCAGCACCATTAGTTGCTGTTGATGAGAATTTGTACGCTGTGTTGTTAGTAAGGCCTGAAACAACACATGACCCGGATCCACCAGTTACAGTACAAGTTTTTGCTGGGCTAATTGCATTACCACTGTTATCAAGAGCGGTAATTGTGTACGAAGAAGGAGCCCCACCGCTGCTTGGCGCAACAACCGTAACGGTAACTTGAGAATCTCCAGCAACAACAGTTGGTGTTCCTGGTGTACCCGGAGCAGATTCTGAAATTTGCGCGGTTACAGCCGATGTTCCAACGGTTGATTGCGCAACGCCATTTACCGTGCTTGTTCCTGTAACAACTGTTCTCAAGTACTTTCCAGCATCGCTTGATCCCGCCGTATAGGTGGCCGATGTTGCTCCTGCGATATCGACACAGCTCGATGCTCCAGCATCAGCACAGCGTTGCCACTTATATGTTTTTTCAATCGCTACTGCTTGATCGGTGAATGTAACTGCAGAGGTTAATGTAGCTCCCGACCCTGCTGAGCCTGTTGGTGCGTTAGTGCCTGAAACCGTTGGCGTGAATGACCTTGCGCGCATGCCATCACAAGAAGACCCAGCACGCAAATTCTTCACATCCGCACCCTTAGTTACTCGCACATACGGACTAAATGAAGTGCTGTACCAATCTGTTGCAGATAGCGAACCACTATTTCCTGTTACTCCAGGAATTGTTATATACGAGGTCCCATCGAATGAATACTCCC
>JBEINN010000067.1:0-5272 GCA_040378115.1 Candidatus Planktophila sp.
AACCAAGAAGCCGATGCTCTTTGCCATCGAATCAAAGCCTTTACCAATAGTTAAAGTGGCAGAGGTTGCAATAACAGGAGTCTGGGTCAATAGATTTTCTCGCAAGACCTCAGAAACTGACAATGGTGCTAAATACAAAGTTGAAAAGGTTGGTTCATACCACAGCACCAAACCATCACCCATCTTGAGCAAAGTACTGGAAGTTGTTGCAATCTCATTGACCGCACCTTTGACACGAGCTCGTTCAGCCAAGGCATCGGTGTCGATGATTTCATCATCTGCCGACATGAACTGAACTATTGCCTTGGATGCCTCCATGACTTTTCGGATTGAAAATTCGAGTGATTGCGGGATCTCTTCTAGACGGCCTTGCGCCGTGGGATCGTTTTTAACATCTTCACCATAATCAACCATAGATTCGTGAAAATCATTTGCGGCTTTATGAAGGGCATCTGAAAGCTTGCCCGGCATGAACTTTCGGGCCATGGCAGCAGCACGCAGTACTCGGTTAGAGGTCAATTCATCGGTAACCGCTTGTGTTGCTCGATCCATGAATTCGTGGGCTTCATCCAAAATCACGCAATCGCGTTCTGGCAAAATCGGATGTGAATCAACGATTTCAATAGCAAGCAAGGTGTGGTTAGTAACGACAATATCTGCAGTCTGGGCCTTGGCTTTTGCATTAGCCGCGAAACATTGAGAACCAAAAGCGCAAACATCTGCTCCCACGCATTCACGTCCCGATGTGCTGTTAGCAGCCCATACCCGTCGATCTACTTCTGGAGCATCATCACGATCGCCTGTGACTCCCGGAGTTTTAGCCCACGCGATTAGACGCTTAGCATCTTTTTCAAGTGATGAAACCTCCATCACTAATTCGGTATCTGGATCAATATCTTCGCTGTTCATCTTTTGCAGGCAGACATAGTTTCCGACGCCTTTGTAGATAGCATAAGAAATTTCGCGACCAAGCTCTTTTTCAAGTGCCGGAACAACGGCAGGTAAATCGCGATCTACTAACTGACGCTGCAAGGCAAGTGTTGCTGTAGCCACCAAAACTTTGCGACCGTGAACTATTCCTGGGATTAAGTAAGCCAGGGATTTACCCGTACCTGTACCTGCTTGCACCATTAAGTGATGACGATCTGTTAGGGCATTTGCTACCGCTTCGGCCATTTCAATCTGACCCTCGCGCGCTGAGCCACCAATTGCTTCTACAGCCACATCAAGTGCGCGACGCACCTGTGCTGACATGTCGCTCATTAAAGAGCCATCAAATCCATAAACTCATTTACAGGTGTTGCAGCCAACTTGTCGTAGTCAAGACATAGATCAAGAATCTTCTTCTGCTTATCTGTGTCATAAATTCGCGCAAGATTGGTCTTGTACTTCTCAATTAATAGCGGAATGCCTTCAGCACGTCGACGAGCATGGCCGACCGGATACTCAACAGCAACCTCATCAAGGACTGTGCCATCATTGAATTCAACTGTTATTGCATTAGCAATTGAGCGCTTTTCTGGATCATGGTAATCAAGGGTGTATCCAGGATCTTCTACGCAAACGATCTTCTCGCGCAAAGCATCGATGCGGGGATCAGCTGCGATGCCGTCCTCATAGTCACGTGCGGTGAGTCGACCAAAAATAAATGGAACAGCAACCATGTATTGAATGCAGTGGTCGCGATCTGCGAAATTGTTGAGCGGGCCTTTTTTATCGATGATTCGGATGCAAGCCTCGTGGGTTCGGATTGTTATCTTCTTGATGTCATCAGATGTTTTGCCCACAGCTTGCATCTGCTTGTACAAAGTCATCGCGGCTTCGACACCTGTTTGTGAGTGGAATTCAGCCGGGAAAGAAATCTTAAACAAGACATTTTCCATGACATATGAACCATACGGACGCTGGAACTTAAATGGTTGCCCCTTGAAGGAGACATCATAGAAGCCCCAAGTTTTCGCAGTCAGCGCTGATGGGTAACCCATCTCGCCGGTCTTTGCAATCAGTGCAAGTCGCACTGCGCGAGATGTTGCATCCCCTGCAGCCCAAGACTTTCGTGATCCCGCATTTGGAAAATGTCGGTAGATGCGCAATGAGTGTCCATCAATCCATGCCAACGAAACTGCGGCCAGCGCTTGATCTCTGGTTAGACCCATCATCTGTGAAACAACTGCAGTTGATGCAACCTTGACTAAAATCACGTGGTCTAGGCCAACTTTGTTAAATGAATTTTCAAGTGCGATACAACCCTGAATTTCATGAGCTTTGATCATCGCGGTCAAAACATCTTTTACGGTGAACTTCTTATCAGTTGTCCGTGATAACCAATCTGCTGTTGCAAGGATTGCACCCAAGTTATCTGAGGGGTGTCCCCATTCGGCAGCTAACCAGGTGTCATTAAAATCTAACCAACGAATCATTGCGCCAATATTGAAAGCGCCCTGTACTGGATCTAAAACATGCTTGGTTCCCGGAACCTTCACACCATTTGCAACAGTTAACCCTGGGACAATCGGCCCCAAAAGCTTGTTGCAGGCTTCATATTCAAGGGATTCAAAGCCGCAACCAAGCGTGTCCAGAAAACTACTCCAGGCAGTTTCATAGGCAACGGGCGATTTAATCTCGTAGTTCAGTGCGTAATCGACAATATCGATAATTACTTGATCGTATGGCTGATTGCCCTGCGCTACGTGACTAGACATGGTTATCGCTTTTCGATTGGTACGAAAGCTAGATCTTCGGGACCAACATAGGTTGCTGTTGGGCGGATGATCTTTCCATCATTGCGCTGTTCGATTACGTGGGCAGTCCAGCCAGAAATACGTGCCATCACGAATAATGGCGTGAAGTAATTAACTGGAATCTTCATTGCATCGTAGGCAACAGCCGAGAACCAGTCGACGTTAGGGAACATCTTCTTAACTTCCCACATCACTGATTCGATGCGGTCTGCAATGTCGTACAAGTTTTCCTTACCCGCTGCGATTGCAAGCTCCTTTGTAAGAACCTTGACGATCTCGTTACGAGGATCAGAAACTGTATACACAGGGTGACCGAATCCAATAACAACTTCCTTGGCATCTACACGCTTGCGAATATCAGCCTCTGCTTGATCAGCAGTTGAATAACGAAGTTGGATTTCAAGTGCTACCTCATTTGCACCACCATGCTTTGGACCGCTGAGCGCACCGATCGAACCAGTAACGCATGAGTAAATATCTGCACCCGTTCCGGCAATTACTCGACCCGTAAATGTTGAAGCGTTGAACTCGTGCTCTGCATATAGAACTAGCGAGGCGTGCATTGCCTTTTCCCACAGCGCACTTGGCTTTTCGCCATGTAGCAAATGTAAGAAGTGAGCACCGATTGAGTCATCATCTGTTTCTACTTCAATACGCTTTCCGGTATTTGCAAAGTGGTGCCAGTAGCCAAGCAGAGAACCAGTCTTTGCAAGCATCGAATCCGCGATATCGCGTGCTTCTTCAGGAGTGTGCTGAGTTGATTCAGGAGTGATCGCACCAAGGGCAGAAAAACCTGTACGCAAAACATCCATTGCATGAGCAGATGCTGGAAGTTGTTCTAAAACTGTTTTGACCTGAGGTGACAGCCCGCGTAGACCCTTGAGCTTTGCCTTGTAGGTATCTAGCTGTGCTTGAGTAGGCAACGCACCATGGACCAATAGGTATGCGACCTCTTCGAACTGACAATTGGCAGCCAAGTCTTTGATTGAGTATCCGCGGTAGTGAAGATCAGCTCCACCTACTGCGCTAAGGGCGGTGTTTCCCGCTGGAACTCCAGAGAGTGCAACTGACTTTTTTACTTTGATTTCTTCCATGGTCCCTACCCGTTGTCTTTGCCTAGTGTTTGGTCAAGTGCTTTCTCGTACTCATAGTAATTAATAGCCTGATACAACTCTTCACGCGTCTGCATTGTGTCGATCACATTAGCCTGAGAACCATCGCGTCGAACGGCGGTGTAAACATTTTCCGCCGCCTTGTTCATCGCCCGGAAGGCCGAAAGCGGATTAAGGATCATTCTGACCCCGTTAGCCGCTAGTTCCTCACGAGAAAATAGTGGAGTTTTTCCAAATTCAGTGATGTTTGCCAGTATCGGAACGGAAACGGCAGCTGAAATCTTGGCATAATCTGCAAGATTTTCAATTGCCTCAGGGAAAACTAAGTCCGCACCCGCTTGGACATATGCATGGATGCGATCAAGAGCTGAATCAATACCTTCATTAGCAATCGCATCGGTGCGAGCCATGATCTGGAAGTTGTCATCGGTACGGGCATCTACCGCTGCTTTGATGCGATCCACCATTTCACTCTTTGAAACAATCTCTTTGTTGGGGCGATGGCCGCAACGCTTTGCGCCAGCTTGATCTTCGATGTGCATCGCTGCCGCACCTGCATTAATCAAATCCTTAACTGTGCGAGCGATGTTAAAAGCTGAAGGACCAAAACCTGTATCAGCATCGACTAGCAAAGGTGTATCGCAAACATTGGTAATACGACGAACATCAATCAAAACATCTTCAAGAGTTGTAATTCCTAAATCTGGAACTCCCAAAGAACCTGCCGCAACTCCGCCACCTGAAAGGTAGATCGCGCGAAAACCTGCGCGCTTTGCTAAAAGAGCATGGTTAGCGTTAATGGTTCCAATAATTTGAAGCGGGGATTCTTCAACCAAAGCCTTTTTAAAGGCTGCACCTGCGCTGGTTACGCTCACAAGTCGAGTCTATCTAGGGGGTCTTTAAACGCAAAAGTTCGATGGCAGCGATCGCGCTGTCGTAACCCTTGTCCTCTTTGCTGCCGGCAACACCAGAACGAGCAATAGCTTGATCGAGGTCATTGCACATTAAAACCCCATAGCCGATTGGCTTTCCGTACTTAAGTGAAACATCGATGACACCTTGAGTGACTCCTTGGCAGACATAGTCAAAGTGAGGTGTCTCACCCTTTAGAACAAGGCCGACAGCAACAACAGCATCAAAGCCTGCTTCAAATGCGTACTGGGCAGCAAGTGGAATTTCAAATGAACCCGGCACAAATTGCACCTCAACCTGCTTTACCTGTGCGGCAGCAAGTGCGCGTTGTGCACCTGCAATTAAGTCATTACAAATATCTAGATGCCACGATTAAGAAATGATCGCAACCTTGGCGTTGGGAAGCGGATTAATACAGAGTGCTTGTGCATGTCCTGCCATTTATTTGCCTCCTCGTAAGTGACCAAGTTTTTCTTCCTTGGTAGCTAGATACTTTTCATTAAAGCT
>JBEINN010000140.1:0-2691 GCA_040378115.1 Candidatus Planktophila sp.
GCAACTCTAGGAATCTTCTTTGCATTAGCCACCCTTGCTCCACTGCCATTTTCAATTGTTTTGCCAGGTGAGGCACAAAACATTTTTAAAGGCGTCATTACTTTTAAGGGTTTAACAAACTATCCGGCTTCAGGTCGCATTGATTTAATGTCAATCAGAGTTACTAATCCAGATGCATGGATCTTTGGACCAGAGCTGGTGTATTCCTGGATTAGCGGTAATCGCGCCGTTTACCCTAAATCTGCTATTTATCCCCCTGGCACTTCAGCTGAAGAAGAGAGCAAGCAAGCCAAAGAGGACATGGTTAAATCGCAAGATACAGCGATTGTTGCTGCAGTTAATTATTTGCAGTCACACCCAGAGATCATGGCTGAAACAAAATCACAAGGCATCGTCCGTGCAAACCAATTAGATACAAAAAAAGTTGTCTTTAAAACTGGCGAGACTGGTGGTCCCAGTGGAGGCCTTGTTTTTTCAATTGGCTTGGTTGAGTTATTGACTGAAAAAGACTTGCTCCAAAAGCGACATATCGCGGGCACTGGAACGATCACATCCCGTGGCGTTGTTGGCCCCATCGGTGGAATCAACGAAAAGATTAAATCTGCCCAAAAAGTAGGAGCTACCGTTTTCTTCGCGCCCGTAGATAACGCCGATGAGATCAGTAATGTCCCTGCTGGCATCAAAGTAGTAACCGTTGCCACCTTGGCCCAAGCAATCAACTATTTGGAGCGCTCAGGAGGTTGATCCTTAGGAAGAATCAACCATTATGACCACCTGAAAGTGGCTCCTAATTGGTGGCGTAATTCGCGTTGCGCTAACTTTGCCCCATGACGAATAACCCCCAGTTTCAGCGCCCATCCTTCCAATTCAAAGGCGGCAAGAGCCCTCTAGCAATAACAATCGGAATTCTTGTAGCCATCGGTGTTCTCTTCACAGCACTGAGCGGTTTCTACGCTGATTGGTTGTGGTTTAAATCCGTTAACTTCACAAATACTTGGTCAACAATTCTGACAACAAAGGCAACACTCTTTGTGATTTCAGGTTTACTGACTTCGGTAATTGTGGTCTCCAATGTTTTGTTGGCTTACAAGCGACGTCCGCTGTATGTGCCAATGACAGTAGAGGCAGATAACCTCGAGCGCTACCGTTCACAAGTTGAACCAATTCGTCGTCCTTTAGTTATCGGTTTAAGCGTTGCACTGTTCTACTTTGCAGGAACTGCTGGATCGCAAATGTGGAGCACTTGGTTGTTGTTTAAGAACTCAACTTCTTTTGGTGTAACAGATCCACAGTTCAACATGGACATTTCATTCTTCGCATTCCGCCTACCGTTCTGGCAAACATTGATTTCATGGGGAATCTCAACTGCAATTCTTGCAATTCTTGCATCAGTTGCCGTGCACTACCTATACGGTGGAATTCGTTTACAGGTTCAAGAGGATCGCACAACAGTTGCAGCTCGCGTTCAACTTTCAGTACTTCTAGGAATAGTTGTTCTGCTTAAGGCTGTTGCTTACTGGTTTGATCGCTACGCCTTAGCGTTGAAAGAGAGCCGTTTGATTACGGGTCTTACATACACAGATGTGAATGCGGTATTGCCTGCGAAGGCAATTCTTGCTGGAATTGCAATTGTCTGTTCACTTCTATTCTTTGCAAATATTGTCCGCCGCTCATGGGTTCTACCTGCAGCAGGAACAGCGCTATTGGTTGTTTCCTCTGTATTGATCGCGGGTCTTTATCCAGGTGCGATTCAACAGTTCCAGGTAAAGCCAAGTGAGTCTTCAAAGGAAGCTCCATTTATTCAGCGAAACATTGATGCAACCCGCGCTGCATATGGCATCGACGATGTGACCATTAAGGATTATCAAGCCACGGTCGCTACAAACACTGGCCAGCTTGCAGATGATGCGGCAACTATTGCCAATATTCGTTTAATGGATCCAAATGTTTTGTCCGCAACTTTTAGACAATTGCAGCAGATTCGCCCCTATTACAGCTTTCCAGAATCACTCGACATTGATCGCTACACAGTAAATGGCGTGAAGCGCGATGTTGTTGTGGCTGTTCGTGAGTTAAACATTGCCGGTAACCCATCACGTAACTGGATCAACGACCACCTTGTGTACACGCACGGTTTCGGTTTTGTTGCAGCATACGGAAATGAGCGAGATGCTGATGGAAAGCCATCATTTAGTGTTGGAAACCTTCCACCAACAGGTGCGCTAGGAAAGTTTGAGCCACGTATCTATTTCGGTGAGAACGTTCCTGATTACTCAATCATTGGTGGAGTAAAGACTGATACTCCGGTGGAATTTGACTATCCAGATGACACATCTGCAAATGGTCAGCGTAACTACACCTACACAGGTTCAGGTGGAGTTCCAGTTGGATCACTTCTGAACAAGGCTGTATTTGCTTTAAAGTATCAGGAACAAAGAATTCTGCTTTCAAACTTGATCAACAAGGATTCAAAGATTCTCTTTGAACGTAATCCTCGGGATCGCGTTGCAAAGGTTGCACCATGGTTAACCCTTGATGGAGATCCATATCCAGCATTGGTAGATGGAAAAGTTATGTGGATCATCGATGGATACACAACAAGTTCTGGTTACCCATATGCACGCCAGAGTGTGTTGTCTAACGCAACAGCTGACGCACTGACGACTAACTCGGCATCAATTGCATCTCAAC
>JBEINN010000034.1:0-7480 GCA_040378115.1 Candidatus Planktophila sp.
AGTTACTAAGCGTCCAGCGTGGACAGGTTCAGCGACTCGTATTCCATCGGAACAACCACCGGTTGATATTCCAGAGCGCCTAGTTGTAGAGCCACCTGTAGAGGAAAAAAAGAAGCCTGCCCGACGCAAGGAGGCCGCAAGTGACGGTAAATAAAGTCACCGTCACCGATGGTCGCGCTTCTGCTCCTTACGATCAGGAACGTGCTGAAAAGGCTATCCGAGAGCTACTTTTAGCCCTTGGAGAAAACCCTGATCGAGAAGGCTTAAAGGAAACTCCTGCACGTGTTGCACGTGCAATGAAAGAAAACTTTGAAGGATTATGGCAATCACCTGAAGATGTTTTAACAACAACTTTTGATATCGGGCACGAAGAACTTGTGATTGTTCGCGACATCGAAGTGTTTTCGCACTGCGAACATCATTTAACACCTTTCCATGGTGTTGCACATATTGGTTACATTCCTCGCGGAAAGATCACTGGGCTTTCAAAACTTGCTCGCTTAGTAGATATGTATGCAAAGCGTCCTCAGGTGCAGGAACGTCTAACAACTCAAATCGCAGATGCAATGGTCAATATTTTGGATCCGCTGGGAGTAATTGTCATTATCGATTGTGAACACTTGTGTATGTCGATGCGCGGAGTTAAGAAATCACATGCACGAACAACAACATCTGCGGTTCGTGGAGCGTTAAATAATCCTGCCACACGCGCAGAAGCTATTTCATTAATCACTAAGAGCTAATCACATGTTAGTGATGGGCATTTTGAATGTAACTCCTGATTCATTTGCCGACGGTGGAAGACATAACGATTACGACGCTGCGGTCTCACGTGGTTTAGAAATGATTGCAGAAGGTGTCGACATCATCGATATTGGTGGCGAATCAACTCGCCCAGGTGCAGATCGTGTAAGTGAAGAAGAAGAGATCGCAAGAACGATTCCAGTAATTACTGAGTTAGCAAAACATGGCACCACAATAAGTATTGACACTATGAGAGCAAGCACGGCAGCGGCCGCAATTAACGCAGGTGCATTAATTATTAATGATGTCAGCGGGGGATTGGCCGATAATGCGATGTTACAAACTGCAGCTCGGCTGCAAGTTCCATACATTGCAATGCACTGGCGCGGGCAGTCGAAAGATATGAATTCCAAAGCTATTTATGGTGATGTTGTTAATGAGGTTATTGCAGAGCTCAATGAGCGAATTGATGCTGCATTGGATGCAGGCATTGATAAAGATAAGTTGATCATCGATCCCGGCATTGGCTTTGCAAAGGATGCCGAACATAACTGGGCGATTATTGATTCGATTGATCGTTTTGTGGCTATGGGCTATCCAGTTTTAGTCGGGGCATCTCGTAAGAGGTTCTTAGGTGGAGAATCACCTGATGAACGAGAGCAGGCAACAATCGAACTGACCAAGAGACTTGGTACAACTGGTATTTGGGCGGTTAGAGTTCATAGTGTGAAGCCACATAAGGAGGTGCTCAGCTCATGAAGGATCAAATTGTTTTAACTGGAATTCATGGCTTTGGGTACCACGGAGTCTTTGAACATGAGAGAAAAGATGGACAAGATTTTTTTGTGGACTTAACTTTAAGTGTTGATTTAACAGCACCCTCAAATTCTGATGCAATAGAGGAGACGGTCAATTATGCAGAGATTACTGATTTAGTAGTCGACGAAATAACTAGCAATCCAGTTAATTTGATTGAGAAATTAGCAGGAAGAATTGCAGAACGAGTTCTGAATCAACATATCAAAGTACAGCAAGTAACTGTTACGGTTCACAAACCGCAGGCGCCGGTTGCGGCACAATTAAAAGATATCGCAGTGGTTGTAACCCGCATTCGATGAAAGCCGTTATTGCATTGGGTGCCAATATTGGTAATCCACAAGAAAATTTAGATTTAGCCATTGCGCTATTGCGTGAAGCAACTGAGGTAAAGGTGGTTTCTACTTATTATTCAACCGCTCCAGTTGGCGGTCCAGAGCAGCCTGATTATCTCAACGCTGTCTGCCTCATTGATAGCGAGCTACCAGCAATGGATTTGCTATCGCTGCTGCATGGAATCGAAAAGAGCTTAGGTCGCGAAAGGACGGTGCATTGGGGTCCCCGAACAATTGATCTGGACCTGATCCAGTACGGCGGGCTTTTGAGCAAGGCAGATGAATTACAACTTCCGCACCCACGTGCACATGAACGTCGCTTTGTTTTACAACCATGGTTTGAAATTGAGCCTGATGCAATCCTGCTTACGCATGGGCCGATAAAAGAACTTTTGGAGCAATTGCCTGCTTAGCGGTAAACTTTGCAACATCTTGCCCGGTACCCCGAAAGGACTGGAGCCACTGAAATGACTGTATTAGTGCCAACAATGGGCGCCTTGCATAAAGGCCACCAAGCGTTGATTAAACGTGCGCGCACATTGGATAAAGATGTCATTGTAAGTATTTTTGTAAATCCCCTGCAGTTTGAAAGTAAAGAGGACTTAGAAAAGTATCCAAGAAATCCACAACGAGATATTGAGATTGCAACAATTGCCGGTGCAAACGAAGTTTGGTTTCCAGAGTATGAAGATTTGTATCCAGAAGGATTTCAAACAATTAGTGCAGGCCCATTAGGAAACAAGTTTGAAGGCGCATCTCGTCCTGGTCACTTTGATGGCGTTGTGACAGTTGTAGATCGTTTGTTTGCAATCGCCAAGCCAGATAAAGCGGTATTTGGTGAAAAGGACTTTCAGCAGCTGAGAATAGTTCAAGCAATGAAGAGCAAGGTTGAAATTGTTGCAGTGCCTACGGTTCGTGAATTTGATGGATTGGCACTGTCTTCACGCAATGTTCGCTTAAGTGAATCTGGACGAGTTACAGCATTAGTTATTCACCGTGCACTTGCCGCAGCCAAGCTTGCTCCGACGGTAGAAATCGCCCAAGAGGTACTTAATTCAACGTTAGCAACTGAGCCTGGTTTCGATAAGGATTACGCAACGATTATTGATGAAAAGGATTTTGCACCTGCACATGAGGGTACAGAAAACCGCAGAGCAATTATTGCTGGTTGGGTTGAAGGAGTTCGTTTACTTGACAATATGCCGATGGTAGGGAGATAACGATGTTACTAACTGTTGATGTCGGAAACACAAACACAGTACTTGGAATCTTTGATGACAAGGAAATGATTAGATCATGGCGAGTAAAGACTGATCCGCGAAGCACCGCAGATGAACTATGGCTGCAGTACCGCGCCTTAATTGATGACTACAACTTAACGGGGTTATCTGTCTGTTCTACTGTTCCTGCAACACTGCGAGAACTGCGAACCATGATCGCTGATTATTTCTCTGATGTTCGCGTAACCATTGTTGAACCAGGGATTAAAACAGGTGTGCCGCTTTTGGTAGATAATCCAAAGGAAATTGGTGCTGATCGCATTGTGAATACCTTGGCAGCCCACACATTATTTGGTGGTCCAGCCATTGTTGTGGATTTTGGTACATCAACCAATCTTGATGTGGTTTCACCAAAAGGTGAATTCCTTGGCGGCGCGCTTGCACCAGGAATTGAAATATCAGTAGATGCATTGGCGTCGCGTGCTGCTCAACTTCGTAAAGTTGAGTTAATTAGACCAAAAAATGTAATTGGCAAGAACACAGTTGAAGCTCTTCAATCTGGAACAATTTATGGGTTTGCTGGCCAGGTCGATGGGTTAGTGGATCGAATCACAGCTGAACTTCTAGAGTCCTATTCTGAAAAGCCAACGGTGATTGCAACGGGTGGATTAGCGCCATTAATCATCGGGGTTTCAGAAACCATCGACCATCATGAGCCTGATTTAACGCTTATTGGGCTTCGTCTGATTCACGAACGAAATGCCTAACTCGGTAGACTTCGCGTCCTATGAGTACAGAGAATTTACCTACTGAAGAGGATCTGCCCGAGCAGCTCCGTATTCGACGTGAAAAGCGTGCATCCTTACTAGAACGCAACATCGAGCCATATCCTGTCTCTGTTCCTCGCACAAAATCATTGAAAGAGATCCGCGATAAATATGTTGGTCTAGAAATCGATGTAGCAACAGGTGATATTGAATCTTTAACAGGTCGAATCATCTTCAAGCGGGATACTGGAAAACTTTGTTTTGCAACGCTGCGCGAAGGTGATGGAACAGAGCTTCAGGCGATGTTGTCTTTGGATAAGGTCGGCCAAGAGATTCTTGATTCATGGAAATCTGATATTGATTTAGGCGACATTGTTTCTATCACCGGAGAAATCATTACCTCAAAACGAGGCGAACTTTCTATCTTGGCTAATTCATGGACATTGGCTGCTAAGTCATTGCGCCCACTACCAAATGATCACAAGCCTATGTCTGAAGAAACTCGCGTTCGTATGCGTTATGTAGATTTGATTGTTCGACCAGAAGCGCGTAGCAATGCGCGCTTGCGTCCGGCGGTAATGAAATCTCTTCGCGATACCTTTGATAAGGCTAACTTCGTTGAAGTTGAGACTCCGATGCTTCAGGTTATGCATGGTGGGGCTGCGGCTCGTCCATTCAAATCTTTCTCAAACGCATATGACATGGATCTTTACCTGCGCATCGCCCCAGAGCTTTTCTTGAAGCGTTGCGTGGTGGGTGGAATCGAACGCGTTTTTGAGATCAACCGTAACTTCCGTAACGAAGGGGCGGACTCTTCGCACTCACCAGAGTTTGCGATGATTGAAAGCTACATGGCATATGGTGATTGGATGTCGATCGCCAACCTAACTCGCACCTTGGTTCAAAACGCTGCGATGGCAGTTGCTGGTTCTCATGTTGTTACCCACCACGATGGTCGTCAGGCAGATTTAGGTGGGCAGTGGAAACAAATCTCCTTGTACGACGCTATTTCTAATGGTGTTGGTGAGAGCGTTACAGCCCTTACCCCGCATGCAGATTTGAAGAAGATTGCTGAAAAGCTTGGAATGAAAATAGATCCAAAGTGGATTACAGGAAAACTCGCTGAAGAGATTTTTGAGCATGTTGCTCGCCACTTATTGGTTGAACCTACATTTGTTATGGGCTTTCCAGTAGATACATCACCGCTTGTTCGTGCACACCGAGAACTTCCGGGTGTTGCAGAAAAATGGGATTTGTATATTGATGGCTTTGAATTAGCTACTGGTTATTCAGAGTTGATCGATCCAGTAGTGCAACGTGACCGTCTGGTTGAACAAGCAACTCTTGGTTCAAAGGGTGATCTAGAAGCGATGCAGGTTGATGAAGATTTCTTGCGCGCCATGGAGTTTGCAATGCCACCAACTGGTGGAATGGGAATGGGTGTTGATCGTTTACTGATGGCACTTACAGGTCTTGGAATTCGCGAAACTATTTTGTTTCCACTTGTAAAGCCTGAAGTTGATTAATCAATGCAGATTCGTCCAGCACATACCAGTGACATTAAAGGCATTCGCCAGTTAATTGATTCATATGCACCGCAAGGTCGTTTGCTATCAAAAGAAACTGTAACGTTGTATGAAAGTGTTCAAGAATTCACTGTTGCAGTCGAAGGCGACAAAGTTGTTGGTTGCGGTGCATTGCATGTTCTTTGGGAAGATTTAGCAGAAGTTCGTACCGTTGCTGTTTCAGAAGAACTTCGTGGCAAAGGTGTCGGCCATCAAATCTTGGATTCCATTATTGAACGCGCACAGAACATCGGCGTTAAGAGAATTTTCTGCCTAACATTTGAAACGAAGTTCTTTGGTAGCCATGGTTTCGATGTCATCGAAGGAACTCCAGTTGAACCCGAGATTTACAAGGAACTCCTGCGTTCCTACGATGCAGGTGTGGCTGAATTCTTGGATCTTGAGTCGGTAAAGCCCAACACCCTGGGAAACACCCGAATGCTCAAAAAGCTATAAGGGCCTAGATTTAGTCCGATTTCGGGCATAACACCGCCACATTTGGGGTTATAAAGGACAGAGCAATTCCGCCTCGCGAGCGCAGCCCCGCAGGTATTAGGCTTAACGGAAGAACGATCCAAAGGAGCACCGCCCATGTTTGAGCGCTTTACAGACCGAGCCCGTCGCGTTGTCGTGCTGGCCCAAGAAGAAGCACGCATGCTCAACCACAACTACATCGGCACTGAGCACATTCTTCTGGGATTAATCCACGAAGGAGAAGGCGTTGCCGCAAAAGGTCTAGAGGCACTTGGCATCTCACTTGAAGGCGTCCGCGCACAAGTTGAAGAAATCATCGGTCAAGGTCAGCAAGCTCCAAGTGGTCACATTCCATTTACTCCGCGCGCGAAGAAGGTTCTTGAACTTTCACTTCGTGAAGCGTTGCAGTTAGGGCACAATTACATCGGAACAGAGCACATCCTTCTTGGTTTAATCCGCGAAGGTGAAGGTGTTGCGGCACAAGTTCTCGTAAAGCTTGGCGCAGATCTAAACCGTGTTCGTCAACAAGTTATTCAACTTCTCTCTGGCTATCAAGGAAAAGAAGCTGTACAAACTGGTGGACCAGCAGAAGGAACTCCTTCTACATCTTTAGTACTTGATCAATTTGGTCGCAATCTGACACAAGCAGCACGTGAAGGAAAGTTAGATCCAGTTATTGGTCGCGAAAATGAAATCGAACGTGTGATGCAGGTTCTTTCACGTCGCACAAAGAACAACCCTGTTCTAATTGGTGAACCAGGTGTTGGTAAGACTGCGGTCGTTGAAGGTCTTGCACAAGCAATTTATAAGAATGACGTTCCAGAAACCCTGAAGGATAAGCAGTTGTATTCTCTTGATTTAGGTGCACTTGTTGCAGGATCTCGTTACCGCGGAGATTTCGAAGAGCGCCTTAAGAAGGTTCTGAAAGAGATTAAAACTCGCGGTGACATCATTCTTTTCATCGACGAAATTCACACACTTGTAGGCGCAGGCGCGGCAGAAGGTGCGATTGATGCTGCAAGCATCCTGAAGCCAATGCTTGCCCGCGGTGAGCTACAGACAATTGGTGCAACAACACTTGATGAGTACCGCAAGCATGTTGAAAAGGATGCAGCGCTAGAGCGCCGTTTCCAGCCAATTCAGGTGAAAGAGCCATCAGTTGCTCACACCATTGAAATTTTGAAGGGTCTTCGCGATCGCTACGAAACTCATCACCGTGTATCGATCACTGATGGTGCGCTCGCAGCGGCAGCAAACATGGCTGATCGCTATGTTTCAGATCGTTTCTTGCCGGACAAGGCGATCGACCTAATTGATGAAGCCGGCTCACGTCTTCGTATCAAGCGCATGACCGCGCCAGCTGAACTTCGCGAGTTTGATGACAAGATCGCAAATGCTCGCAAAGAAAAAGAGTCTGCAATTGATGGTCAGGATTTTGAATTAGCAGCAACTCTTCGCGATAAGGAAAAGAACTTAATCGCTGAAAAGCATGAAGCTGAAAAGAATTGGAAAGCAACTGACCTAGATAAGGTAACTGAAGTTGATGAAGAACTCATTGC
>JBEINN010000010.1:0-11460 GCA_040378115.1 Candidatus Planktophila sp.
GTAGAGAAACCATGGTTAAACATGTACAAAATCGCGCCGCTTTGAGCTTGGCTTGTCATCGCAAAAATACCCAATGTGATGAAACCAAAGTGAGAGATAGATGTATACGCGATCAAACGCTTTATGTCTTTTGCGCCAATTGCTAAGAAAGCACCGTAAACAATTGAAATTACCGCAAGGATCATAATCAAAGGTGTGAATGTTTTACTTGCATCTGGGAACAAGGTCAAGCAATAACGGATCATTCCAAAAGTTCCGACCTTGTCCAGTACGCCAAGCAATAGCACTGATGTACCCGGAGTTGCTGACTTTGCTGCATCTGGCAACCAGGTATGGAAAGGCCACAGTGGAGCCTTGATCGCAAAGGCAATAAAGAATCCAAGGAACAGCAAGTTCTGAGTTGTTGAACTCATTTCAAGTTGTGCCAGCTTATCGATGTCGAAGGTATGTCCACCTTGTGCGCCTGACATTACATAGAGCGCAATGATTGATGCCAACATCATTAATCCACCAAATAATGAGTACAGCAAGAACTTAACCGCAGCTGCTGCACGTTCCCCTGTTCCGTATCCACCAATAAGGAAGTACACCGGAATCAACATTGCTTCAAAGATTACGTAAAACAGGAATAAGTCTGTAGCGGCGAATACACCGATCATCATTGTCTCTAGAACAAGGATCAATATGTAAAAAGTCTTAACGCTCCAACGACCACCATGTGCTTCATCCCAGCCGGCAAGAACAACAATTGGCGCAAGAATTACTGACATCAAAATCAAGACCAGTGCAATTGCATCTACACCTAATGAGAAGTTGATTCCAAAGCTTGGGATCCAGGCGTACTTTTCAACAAACTGCAGCTCAACATTGTCACGCTGGAAGCCAACCGCCATAGCGATCGTTACCGCCATTACGACAAGAGTTGTACCTAAAGCAGCTTGCTTTGCAGCCTTTTCGTTGCTTTTTGGAAGTGCAGAAATAATTGCAGCACCCGCCAAAGGCAAAAGCATTAATAGTGATAACCATTTCATGACTAAATCACCACCCAAATAGCTGCAATGAGCGCAATTGCACCAACCAAAATCATTGCTGCATAGCTTCGAACATAGCCATTTTGTAGGCCTCTAAGCGCTGATCCTGAACCCATCGCTACCTGACCGATGCCGCGAACAGCACCATCAACAAGGACTTCATCGGCTGCAACCAAAGTTGCTGTTAATCCCTGACCTGGACGCATGAATACCGCCTCATTGAATCGATCTTGCATCAGGTCTTGACGGGCAATCTTGGTAAAGACTGAAACATCTTCTGGTGCAGTGGATGCAAC
Source organism: Candidatus Planktophila sp. (assembly GCA_040378115.1). Taxonomy (GTDB): domain Bacteria; phylum Actinomycetota; class Actinomycetes; order Nanopelagicales; family Nanopelagicaceae; genus Planktophila. Next base: position 1,328 of record JBEINN010000010.1, read on the forward strand.
TTCTTGGCGTGCATACTTAAAGTAAGCGATCGCAACTCCGATTGAAACCATAGTTAAGGCAAGAGCAGAAACCACAATTGGTTCTAGTAAGTGCTTTTGGTACTCATCGCTGTGATCAAACAGTGGGTGTAGCCAGTTTTCTAAAGCATCACCGCGTGAAAGCAAGAAACCGGATGAGACTGAACCAATTGCAAGTACCGCCATTGGCAGCCACATTAACCACGGAGACTCGTGTGGATGTGCATCATCATCCCAACGCTTTGTTCCGGTAAAAGTAAGGATCATTACGCGGGTCATATAGAAAGCAGTTATTGCTGCACCAACCAAAGTTGTTATGCCAAGAATGATTCCCTTTGCACCGCCTGCATCAAATGCAGTTTCAATGATCATGTCCTTTGAATAGAAACCAGCAAATGGTGGAACACCTAAAATTGCAAGATAACCAAGACCAAAGGTTACAAAAGTGATTGGCATGAACTTGCGAAGTGCACCGTACTTGCGCATGTTTACTTCATCATTCATTCCATGCATTACAGAACCTGCACCCAAGAACATTCCTGCCTTAAAGAAACCGTGAGTTAGTAAGTGCATGATTGCGAATGCGTAACCAACTGGACCTAATCCGGCAGCCAGGGTCATATAACCAATCTGTGACATCGTTGACGCAGCAAGGGCTTTCTTGATGTCATCTTTGGCAGTACCAATTAGTGCACCGAACATCAACGTAATTGCTCCAACAATCACAACCAATAGTTGCGCAGTTGGTGCTGCATCAAAAACAAAGTTTGAACGAGTAATTAAGTAAACGCCTGCGGTAACCATTGTTGCAGCGTGAATAAGTGCTGAAACTGGGGTTGGTCCAGCCATCGCATCGCCAAGCCAGGCCTGCAGCGGGAACTGGGCAGACTTTCCAGCTGCAGCGACCAGAAGCATGATTCCCATACCGGTTAGCGCTGCTTCAGATGTGTTGTTTACCTGCTCTTGTACTCCGGCAAATGAAACAGTGCCCATAGTTGCAAAAGCGATCATGATCGCAAAGGACAATCCCATGTCACCAACGCGGTTCATCACAAAAGCTTTTTTAGAAGCTGTTGCATAGGCAGGCTTTTGATTCCAGAAACCAATAAGTAGGTAAGAGGCAAGACCAACGCCTTCCCAACCAACGTAAAGGCTGAGGTAGCTGTCGCCAAGTACCAAAACCAACATCGCTGCGATAAAGAGGTTGAGGTAAGCAAAGAAACGTCGACGATCTTTGTCTTCAGACATGTACGAGATCGAATAAATATGGATCAAAGTTCCGACACCTGTAATAAGAAGAACGAAACAGATCGAAAGCTGATCAAGCAATAAACCTGCATCGACTTTGAAGTCTCCTACGTTGATCCACTCAAAAAGCTTTTGTGAGATAGGACGTTGCTCAGTTGGTCGGTCAAGCATCAACATCAATTGATACAGACCGACACCAAATGCCGAAGCTGACATCGCAGTCCCCAACAAATGTCCCCACTTGTCTGTGCGGCGTCCACCTAGCAGAAGAATTGCTGCACCAGCCAACGGCAGTGCAATCAAATAAATCAAAGAGGTTGAAGTAGTCATTACTATCGCTTCAACAAACTAGCATCATCGACAGATGCTGATCGACGTGATCGATAAATCGTCACAATAATTGCAAGACCTACTACTACTTCGCAGGCAGCAACAACCATCGTAAAGAAGGCCATTACTTGACCATCTAGGTTGCCATTGATGCGTGAGAAAGTTACAAATGCAAGGTTTGCTGCGTTGAGCATGAGCTCAATACACATGAAAACAACGATCGCGTTGCGGCGTACAACAACGCCAACGGCTCCGATAGTAAAGAGGAGCGCTGAGATGTACAGGTAATTGGAGGCGTCCATTACTTCTCCTCCTCAATCTGCGTATTCACTTCAGCAAGATCAAAGCTCTTGTAATCCAACATATCTCCGCGAGCTTCAAGACTTGCGTTGACTGATGTCGGTGCAGGTGTTCCATCTGGAAGAAGAGCTGGAACATCTACTGCGTTGTGGCGAGCATAAACACCAGGACCAGGAAGTCCCGCTGCACTGCCCAATGATTTACCGCGGAAACGGTTGATTGAAAGTTGACGCTGCGTTGGACGAGCGGTTGTTCGTTGACTGTGCGCAAGGACCATCGCACCCATAGCTGCAGTAATCAATAATGCAGAAACAACTTCAAATGGGAATACATATGTTGAGAAGAGTGCATAGGCAATACCTTCAACATTTCCGTCAGCATTTGCTTGAGCTAATCCAATCGCATCGCGACCCAAAGTAGCTCGTCCCAATAGTGCAACCATTAATCCACCGAAGCCAACCGCAGCTGTGATGGCGATTGGGCGAAGTCCTGCAATAGTTTCTGTTAATGAATCGGATGTATCAACACCGACCAACATCAAAATAAATAGGAAGAGCATCATTACTGCTCCGGTGTAAACAACTACCTGGACAATTCCAAGGAAGACTGCATCTTGTGCGATGTAAAAGATTGCCAACACAACCATTACAAATGCCATCAAGATCGCCGAGTGAACCGCTTTCTTTACGAGCAACATTCCAAGGGCTGCAACAACTGCCATTGGTCCAAGGATCCAAAACATGACCGCTTCAGGTTTAGCTGTTTGGCCAACCTCTAGTGCTAACTGCATCATGACTGAATATCCCCCGGGTTTTTAGCCTGTGATGGATGTGCACCTTTCACATCACCGTTGTAATAGTTGGTATCTGTCATATCTGGATACATTGGATGAGGTGGCATAAGCATTCCCTGGCGCAATGGAGCCAACAGATCCTGCTTTTCAAAGATCAACTTTGCGCGGGTGTCATCGGCAAGTTCGTACTCATTTGTCATTGTTAATGCACGAGTAGGGCAAGCTTCAATACACAATCCACAGAAAACGCAGCGTAGGTAGTTGATTTGATACACCTTGCCGTAGCGCTCACCTGGAGACATCCGATTTTCTTCGGTGTTGCTTTCACCCTCAACATAAATCGCATCTGCCGGACATGCCCACGCACACAGCTCGCAACCAATGCACTTTTCTAATCCATCTGGGTGGCGATTAAGTTGGTGACGACCATGGAAACGCTCTTCCGTTGGTGCCTTAACTTCTGGATACTCAACGGTCAAAGGCTTCTTGAATATGGTCGAGAAGGTAACCCAAAATCCCTTCATGGCACCGAAGAAGCCCACGGGAGGTGTTTGTTCTACTTCATAAAATTCAACATCGTTAATTCCAAGATCCTTTGGCTTTAACGGTTCGAGGTTTTCAGCCACGGTCGCCCCCTATGCTCTTTGAGACATTAATAGTTGAAACCTCCATAGGTAATGAAGGAACAGCAAATGACGGTGCTTCTTTATTGTCAGCATCGGCAACAGCAGCTTCCTTTTTCTTCTTTGAGTTTTCAAAACCAATATTGACCGCCATGATCAGAACTACGATGGTGCTTGCAAAAGCGATTACTACTGAACGAGGAGCTCCCTGAAGTGAAAGAACTCGCAAAGTTGCAACTACCAAGATCCAAAGAATCGAAACTGGAATCAAAACCTTCCAACCAAACTGCATGAATTGGTCGTAACGAAGACGAGGAAGAGTTCCACGTAGCCATACAAAGACGAAGAAGAAGGTAATTACCTTGGCGAAGAACCAGACCGCGGTAAACCAACCACCAAGCCAGGCTTCAGTAAAGCCAAGTCCTGGAGGCGCTTTGTAACCACCCAAGAACAATGTAGTCGCAAGTGCTGACACAGCAACAATATTGATGTACTCGGCTAGGAAGAAGAGTGCGAACTTAAGTGATGAGTATTCAGTGTGAAAACCACCAACGAGCTCGCCTTCGGCTTCTGCAAGGTCAAATGGTGCACGGTTGGTTTCGCCAACCATCGATATCGCATAGATCGCAAATGATGGGAAGAGAACAACTGCGTACCACCAAGAAGATTGAGCAGCGACGATCTCTGATGTTGACATCGAACCTGCATAGATAAAGACGGCAACAAGTGAAAGTCCCATAGCAATTTCATAGGAAATAACTTGGGCACTTGAACGTAAACCACCAAGCAGTGGATATGTTGAACCAGAAGACCATCCAGCTAAAACAATTCCGTAAACACCAACTGATGCGACCGCCAGAATGTAAAGAACTCCGACCGGCAAATCAGTGAGCTGCATTGCAGTCTGCTTGCCAAACAAATTAACTTCGCCAGTAATTGGAATTACTGCAAATGCCATAAACGCTGTTGTTGCGCTGATGATTGGAGCAATGACGAAAACAATTTTGTCTGCTGCAGTAGGAATGATGTCTTCCTTAAGCGCAAGCTTTACTCCATCAGCCAAAGATTGAATCAAACCAAATGGTCCTACACGGTTAGGTCCTGGGCGTTGTTGCATGCGACCTACAAGGCGTCGCTCTCCCCAAACCGCCATCAATGTAAGCACTACACACCCTGCAAAAACCAGTAAGGCTTTAACGAGAATGAGCCAGCCTGGATCTGCTGCAATTAGTTCTGCATTTGTCATGCCTTCACCACCGTAACTACTGCGCCATGTGCGACACCTAGGTTTACCAACAATTGAGAACCGCGTGAGTTACGAGGCGCCCAAAGCGCATCATCATGAATATTTTCAACCAGCGCTGAAAGGGTTACAGAGCCTTGCACAGTTGAAATCTTTAGCTGATCGCCATCGACTACACCCATTGATTGAGCGCGCTTTGGGGAGATAACTGCAACGGTTCTGCGAGCAGTACCAGCAAGGTGTTCTTCACCCTCTTGCAAAGTTCCGAGATCTAGCAAGCGGCGCCAAGAAGTAATCAAAGCTTGATCGTTGTTAAGCGATGGCTGAGTTTGTGGTGCAACCTTATTGAAGTGTGCACGAGCACCATCCCAGGCACCAAGAGAAGCAATCTCTTTAGCTGCTGCAGTAACTGTTCCAAGATTGAGAGAGATGCCCATTTCTTCGGCAATCATTGAAAGAATTCTTAAATCACTTCGATTCAGTGAATCAGCAACCGCTGCATCAAATGAACGTGGGCGGCCTTCCCAGTTAAGGAACGAGCCAGATTTTTCGGTAACGGCTGCAACTGGCAAAACAACATTTGCTCGAGCTGTTACCGCACTTGGTGCAATTTCAAGAGAAACCACAAATGCTTTATCAAGTGCTGAAAGTGCAGCTTGGCTGTTATCGCCATCTAATGGATCTACTGCACCAACTAACAGTGCACCAATCTGTCCTGCATTTACCGCATCAATAATTTGATTTGTAGAACGACCAATTTCAGCAGGAATTGAATTGGTATTCCAAGCTGCTGCAATATCAACTCGTGCTGCTGCATCAGTTACTGGACGACCACCAGGCAAAAGATTTCCAATTGCGCCAGCTTCGATCGCACCGCGCTCACCTGCACGTCGTGGAATCCAAGCAAGTTTTGCACCTGTTGAATCTGCAAGAGCCGCAACGGCGCTAAGAGCTCCCGCACTTTCCGCAGCGCGTTCACCAACAAGGATCACTGACTTATCAGTCAGTTTTTGCCCAGCAATTGCTGCAGCTTCTTGACCTGGTGCAACCTTTACAAACTCAGCCTTTAGCTTGTCGACTGCAATAGATTCCTTTGAACCGATTGAGATAACCTTCAAAGCACGCTTGCGGAACTGCTTATTGATGCGCAAGAACACAATTGGCGATTCTTCTTCTGGTTCAAAGCCGACTAGCAGAACCTGATCAGCCTTATCAATATCGCGATAAGTAGTTGATGAACCAACTACGCGGGCTGCGATGAATTCGCGTTCTTCATCGGATGAAAGACGTGAACGGAAATCAATGTCATTTGTGCCAAGAGCAACGCGTGCAAACTTGCTGTATCCATATGCATCTTCATGAGTTGCGCGGCCACCAACAAGAACTGCAGCCTTGGCAGACTTAAGTCCTTCGGCAGCAACTGCTAGCGCTTCTGGCCATGATGCTTCAACAAGTTCACCTGAAGCGTTACGAATCATTGGGTGTTTAAGGCGATCTACCGCCGTTACATACTTAAATGCCCAACGACCCTTATCGCAGTTCCACTCTTCATTAACTGATGCATCTTCTCCAGCTAAGCGACGCAAAGTCTTTCCGCGACGAACATCGGTGCGCATATCGCAACCTGATGCACAGTGCTCGCAGGCAGATGGGGTTGAAACTAAATCAAATGGACGTGCACGGAAACGGTATGCCGCACCCGTTAGTGCCCCTACTGGACAGATCTGAACTGTGTTTCCAGAAAAATACGACTCGAATGGTTGGTTCTCGTAGATACCAACTTGTTGCAATGCACCACGCTCATTCAGGGTAATGAATGGATCGCTAGCTATCTGCTCAGAAAAACGTGTACAGCGTGCACAAAGAACACAACGCTCTCGATCAAGAAGCACCTGTGAAGAAATATTGATTGGCTTTTCAAAGGTGCGCTTAACACCTTCAAAGCGTGAAGCGCCTTGACCATTGCTCATTGCTTGGTTCTGCAATGGGCACTCGCCACCCTTGTCACACACTGGGCAATCAAGTGGGTGGTTTACAAGCAAAAGTTCCATGACTCCACGCTGTGCTTTTTCAGCGACAGATGAGGTTAATTGAGTCTTTACGATCATTCCGGTTTCTACAGGAATTGTGCAAGAAGCCTGTGGCTTTGGAAAAGCGCGACCATTGATTTCGATATCAACTAAACACTGACGACATGCACCAACTGGATCAAGCAGTGGATGATCACAAAAACGTGGAATCTGAATACCAAGTTGTTCAGCAGCACGAATTACAAGTGTTCCCTTTGGAACAGTAACTTCGAAACCGTCAATTACAACGGTGATCATCTCTGAAACTTCAGTACTCACTTATGCACCTGCCCCAACAAATAGTGTTGATGCAACTGGATCAAATGGGCATGAACCATTTGTTACATGTGCAATGTATTCCTCGCGGAAATACTTGATTGAAGATGTGATTGGGCTAGTTGCACCATCGCCAAGTGCGCAGAATGAACGGCCCATAATGTTGTCGCAAAGATCAAGCAGCTTCGCAAGATCTGCTTCTGTTCCCTTACCTTCTTCAAGATCACGAAGAATCTGTACCAACCACCAAGTACCTTCACGACATGGTGTGCACTTTCCACATGATTCATGCTTGTAGAACTCGGTCCAACGAAGAACTGCGCGAACTACGCAAGTTGTTTCATCAAAGATTTGAAGAGCTTTAGTGCCAAGCATCGAACCAGCTGCAGCAACACCTTCGTAATCCAATGGAACATCAAGGTGTGCATCTGTAAACAAAGGAGTTGATGATCCGCCTGGTGTCCAGAACTTCAACTTATGTCCGGGGCGAACTCCACCTGCAAGATCCAGAATCTCACGAAGTGTGATTCCTAATGGTGCTTCAAACTGTCCTGGATTAACAACATGTCCTGAAAGTGAGTACAGCGTTGTTCCCTTGCTCTTTTCAGTTCCCATTGATTGGTACCACTCGGCACCATTCATAACAATCGCCGGAACAGATGCGATGGATTCAACATTGTTTACAACTGTTGGGCGAGCGTAAAGACCTGCAATGGCAGGGAAAGGTGGGCGTAAACGAGGCTGTCCGCGGAAGCCTTCTAGTGAATCAAGAAGTGCGGTTTCTTCACCACAAATGTAAGCACCTGCTCCAACATGCAAAACAACATCGATTCCATTTCCAAGAATTCCGGCTGCGTATGCATCAGCAATTGCTTGGTTCACTCGGCGTGCAACATGTGTAATTTCGCCGCGGATGTAAATAAATGCATGCTTTGCACGAATAGCGTGACAAGCGATGATGCAGCCTTCAATCAAAACATGTGGGTTAGCCATCAGCAATGGTGTGTCTTTGCAGGTTCCTGGCTCTGACTCATCAGCGTTAACAACTAAGTAGTGATCCTTGTTGTCACCTTGTGGAATAAATCCCCACTTCATACCTGTTGGGAAACCTGCCCCACCACGACCGCGAAGTCCTGAATCTTTAACAAGTTGAATGACTGCATCTGGATCCATTGTCAAAGCTTTTTCAGAAGCCTTGTAACCACCATGACGCTTGTAACCTTCTAGGGTAAATGAATCCTTTTCATCCCAGTATGCAGATAAAACTGGAGCTAGCTTTGTCATTACTTGCCCTCTTTCGAAATTTTCAAACCAAGCAATGTTGGCTCGCCCGCTTGAACGCCTTCGTGTGCAAGACCGTCATTTAATCCAGCAAGAACAGCTGAAGCTTCTTTGTAAGTGACCAAGCGATTTGGTCCGCGTGTTGGTGGCTTTGGATTACCTGCACGCATTGAATCAACTAATTCCTTGGCAGACTCAACTGTTTGGTTGTCGTAGAACTCCCAGTTGGCCATAACAACAGGTGCGTAATCACAAGCAGCGTTACATTCGATGTGTTCCAATGAAACTTTTCCATCAGCTGTGACTTCATCGTTACCAATTCCAAGATGATCCTTAAGGGATGCAAAGATCGCATCTCCGCCCATGATTGCGCACAAAGTATTTGTGCAAACACCTACGTGATATTCACCTACCGGAGTTGGCTTGTACTGAGTGTAAAAGGTAGATACAGCAGTGACTTCGGCGGCCTCTAGATCTAGCAGCTGCGCAATGACTTCGATACCTTCATTTGTTACATACCCAGCCTTTGATTGAACAAAGTGAAGTAATGGCATGATTGCTGAACGAGAACGTGGATAGCGCTTGATTATCGAATCCATTATTGAAAGATCTTCAGATGAAAATGCCATTAGCGATCAACTCCTCCCATAACTGGATCGATCGAAGCTACTGCGCCAATAATGTCGGCAACCATTCCGCCTTCACTCATTGCAGCTGTTGCTTGCAAATTATTAAATGATGGCTCACGGAAGTGAACTCGGTATGGCTTTGTTCCACCATCTGAAACAATTGAAGCCCCAAGTTCTCCGCGTGGAGATTCGATTGCAACATATGCCTGACCAGCAGGAACATGGAAACCTTCGGTAACAAGTTTGAAGTGGTGAATTAATGACTCCATTGATGTGCCCATAATCTGGCGGATGTGATCAAGTGAGTTACCAAGTCCGTCGCCACCAAGTGCAAGTTGTGCAGGCCAAGCAATCTTCTTATCTGCAACCATGACTGGTGCACCTTCAAGCTTTTCTAACTTGTCAACACATTGTTCGATGATGCGAAGTGATTGCTCTAATTCATTCATACGAATCAAGAAGCGACCATAAACATCGCAAGTATCAGCGGTAACAACATCGAAGTTGTAGTTTTCATAACCACAGTACGGCTGCAGCTTACGAAGATCCCAAGGCATTCCAGTTGCACGAAGAACAGGTCCGGTGATTCCAAGAGTTGTACAACCGGCTAGATCTAAGTAACCAATACCTTGTGTGCGCTTCATCCAAATTGAGTTACCAATTAGCAGCGTTGCATTGTCCTTAAAGTTCTTGCGCATCAACTTAACGCCTTCTCGAATCTTTGTTAATGCACCCTCTGGTAAATCTTGTGCAACTCCACCTGGACGGATGTAGGCCATGTTCATACGAAGTCCTGTGATCATTTCAAAGATCTCTAAAACAGTTTCACGGTCACGGAAAGCAAAGAACATAGGGCCCATAGCGCCTAGTTCCAGGGCTCCTGTACCAAGTGCAACCATGTGTGAAGAAATACGGTTGAGCTCCATCATCATTACGCGGATAACAGTTGCGCGTTCCGGAACATCATTAGTAATTCCCAAAAGCTTTTCTACTGCAAGGCAGTAAGCAGTTTCATTGTGCAACGGCCCTAGGTAATCCATTCGAGTTACAAATGTTGTTCCCTGAGTCCAGCTGCGGTACTCCATGTTCTTTTCAATACCTGTGTGTAGGTATCCAATTCCACAACGAGCTTCGGTAACTGTTTCGCCTTCAAGTTCTAGAACTAGACGAAGAACACCGTGCGTTGAAGGGTGCTGAGGTCCCATGTTGACGACAACGCGCTCTTCTTTCGCTGCGCCAATTTCCTGTACAAGTGCATCCCAATCTCCGCCAGTAACAGAGAAAACTTTTCCTTCAGTTGTATCACGCGAAGGAGCGTACGGA
>JBEINN010000065.1:0-5466 GCA_040378115.1 Candidatus Planktophila sp.
ACTCCGCCTTTCAAAATTACGGAACGCGCACATAGTTCAAATGCATACGGAAGATCATGGGTAACCATCACCATTGTGATGTCTAATGAACGCAAAATATCGGCTAATTCGCGACGGCTAGCTGGATCTAGGTTTGATGAAGGCTCATCTAGAACCAGGATTTCAGGCTTCATTGCAAGCACCGTTGCTACAGCCACACGTCGGCGTTGTCCAAATGAGAGGTGATGCGGTGGACGATCTTTGTACTCGCTCATTCCAACTAGTTGAAGTGCTTCATCAACTATTGAGTCTAGTTCAGCGCCTCTTTTTCCCCTGTTGTACGGACCAAAGGCAACATCTTCACCAACAGTTGGCATGAATAACTGATCATCAGGATCCTGAAAAACAATTCCTACCTTTGAACGAATCTCTTTGATTGATTCCTTATTCTTTGAATCCACCAATTGACCTGCAACATGTACAGAACCATGTGAAGTTGGGTGAATTCCATTCATGTGCATGACAAGTGTTGTCTTGCCCGCACCATTTGGACCAAGCAGTGCTACACGTTCACCCTTTTGCACTGAAAGATTTACACCAAACAAAGCTTGATTGCCATCGGGATATGCGAAGGCAAGCTCTTTAATTTCTAGACTTGGTGTATTCATTACATTCTTCCAATCAGTAATTGAGCAATAAAGATTAGCGCAGCAACAAGCGGATAAATCATGGCCGTTAACCATATCGAGCTCTTTATCTTGTGTTGATGCTCTTGAGGTAAAACTCCTTCATAACCACGTGACAACATAGAAAGATGCACGCGCTCACCACGTTCGTAAGAACGAATAAACAGCGCACCCGCCGCGGTTGCTAAAACCCTCCAGTGCTTGATACCGGTTGCTTCAAAGCCACGTGATTCGCGAGCTACCTTCATACGTTCCATCTCATCGTTTACAACATTGACATAACGCAACATGAAAGAAGCAATTTGAACCATCAAAACTGGTAAACGTAGGCGCTCAAGACCACGAAGAATTTCTCGCGCAGTTGTTGATGTAGACAAAATAATTGCGGTCATGACACCAAGGGTTCCCTTTACAACGATTCCAGAGCCTGCAATAACACCTTCGCGGTAGAGATCAAATGGACCAACCTGGATTTTTTCGCCAGAGCCAAAGAAGGGCATTAAAATTGCAAAGAAGATGAAGGGCACTTCAATCAAGGCTCTTTTAAACAGAAGCAACAATGGAATCTTTGCGATGGAAACAACGATTAAAAGCCAGGCAAAGTAAGCCACAAAAGCTGGCCACTGGGTAACTGGGGTAGAAACAACGACCAAAATAAAGGCCATAGCAGCGATGATTTTCAGATGTGAGGGAAGAGAGTGAACTAGCGAATGACGATGCAGGTAGAGCCTTTCACCCACATCATGACCGTGGTGATGGTTCTCTTGATCGACCTTAATTGACATCTCTCTTTGGTTTACGGGCAATCAGTTTAAATCCAACTCCAGCGACAACTGCGGTCCCGATAACACCGATAATGCCAGCCACACCGACTGAAGTACGTTCATTTTCAATTCCTTTAACGCCATAGTCAGCCAAGGTGCCGTCAGCGTTAGTGTGATCTTTTGCAGTTTCAATAAAACCAATGTCACCAGCGACTTTTTCTAATCCATCCGGTGATGATGAAGCGTAAAAGGAAACTACCCCCGCGAGAAATAGAGAAACAATAAAGCCAGCAATATAGAACTTACGGTTAGTCAGCACTACGGATCTCCAACTTCTGAACATTGTTCTTCCACCCATACACCAAGTCACTTCGGCTAGCTAAAACTGCGCTAACAGTTAAGCCCGTAATCAGCGCTTCGCCAATTCCGATGAGTACGTGTGTTCCAACCATTGCGCTTAGAACTGCGGAGACTGAAAATGTTGCGGTTGCGCCCATTGCATATTGAATTGTGAATCCAATTGCTGCAGCAGGTACCGATAGCAAACCGCCAATGGCTGCAGCTAATGAGATCGATGACTTATTTTTTGGAAGCACTTTGCGCAAGATTAAAAAGATTCCATATCCAGCCCAAACTCCAAGAACTCCCATATTGAAAACATTGAGGCCAATTGCCGTTAAGCCACCATCGGCAAACAGGAAGCCTTGCATTAACAACACAACAGTTAACGCCAATGTCGCAGCCCACGGCCCAACTAAGACTGCAGCTAACGCGCCTCCCAACAAGTGGCCGCTTGTTCCAGCAACAACAGGAAAATTGAGCATTTGGACCGCAAAGATGAATACAGCGGTTAAGCCTGCAAGAGGAGCGGTCTTTTCATCGAGTTGATTGCGAGCGCCCTTTAGGGATACGGCGACACCAGCTGCGGCTAGACCAGCAAAGACTGCCGAGGTTTGGACATCTATAAATCCATCAGGGATATGCATGGGAAAAGGTTAATGCAAACTATTTGCATCTGCCATTTGAAGGCAACTGAGTGTGGCCTAAAGTATGCCAATGCGTAAATTCTTGGTGCTGGCGATGGTTGCCGCCCTGCTCTCACCGATGTCAGCAGATGCCACTGACTGTCAATGGGATCAATCTGCTGGTTGGGTAGCTCGAGAAAACCTGAAGGCAGGGGATAAAAAGTGGAGCCAGGGAGTTCCGTTGCGCTTCAGCGCCGACTTTTCTAGGCGCATAGATATTACGCGCATTGAAGGGTATTTAAGTTCGAGCAGTGCAACCTGTGGAGAAAAGTTAATCCTTACAACTGTAGGTTCGAAGACATTTACCGCTTCGATTTATCGAATGGGTTACTACAACAATCACGGCGCTCGCCTTGTGAAAACTTTGAAGTCGCCAAAACACATTTCAATTGATGCAAAAACGCCACCTGGGCAATACTTAATCAAACTTTCTAATAACTTAAGGGCCGCAACCTTTGTGCCATTTCTTGTTTACGGTGATGCTCCAAGTGAAGCAACCTTTATATCTTCAGTTTTAACCTGGCAGAGTTATAACCAGTGGGGTGGTGAATCTTTATACAAAGGTGCTGACGGTAATCGTGATACTGCCGCGAAGGTAGTTTCACTCGATCGCCCTTATGATGGTGACGGCTCTGGTCAGTTTCGCTACATGGAACAACCGGTTGTAACGATGATGGAAAAAATCGGCATGGACATTAACTATGTAACGGATTTCGAAATTCACAACAACCCAACAGTTTTTGAAAACACAAAGTCAATAATTGTTGGTGGCCATAGTGAGTACTGGACTTTAGCTATGAGAGATTCGATTGATGCAGCTGTAGCTCAAGGAAAAAATCTTGTCGCTTTTGGTGGCAATACCGCTTATGCCATTACAGAAATTAACGGAAGAAACATCAGTGGCAGAACTCCTTATAGAGATATTCAGCGACCTGAATCAATGTTGTTGGGCTCGCAGTATTTTGCATTAGGAATCAGAAAAGATCTAGTCTCGAATAATCTTTGGCCCTTCGCAGGCTTGGGACAGGATGCGGTCATCAAAGGTATTTATGGATATGAAGCAGATACAGCGTTGGGAACAATTGGTCCGGGTGTTCAAGTCTCTGCGCGATCTGCAATCAGCCCCACCGAAAAAGGTTATGTTGCAATGTCCACGTATTACACCCATCCAAGTGGGGCTTCTGTCCTGAACATGGGCACTAACGGCTGGGTTTGTGCCATAAACAACCGCTGCCCGTGGGGTCATACATTTGATCGGGATACCCAAAAGCAGATTCAAATGGTGACCGCCGAGGTGCTTAAAGCGGTCAAAACTTCAAATTGGCCAGTGGCGCAGATTGATTTTCCTGCGCGACCTTAAGCAGATGCGTATAAGGTCACACACATGAGTGAAGACGAAGGCATGGAAGAGCTCGTCACCGAGGAAATGTTGTGGGATCGAATCCCCGAAGTTGAAGGCGAAGAACGTGCCAGTACTTACTACGAATTAAGTGCACGAATTTATGCTCGTGGTCAATACGACGAAGCGCTTGCTCTTGCAGAAACTGCACGTGATATTTACTCACAACTTGGTGAAACAGTTTCTTCAGAAGGTTTAGCGCAAGCGTATTCGGCTATTGGCTATAACTTGAACCAACTCAAGCGCATGGATGAAGCAGCTAATGCAATGAGCAAAGCAGTTGAGATTTTACGCGAAAACAAATCTCCTATTGCATTAGAGCTTGCATGCACTCTTGGCGAATGGTGGTACTCATCTAAAAACTACGACAAAGTTGTCGAGACAATGAATGAGTGCGCACAAGAGCACCTTGTTGATGGAAATGAAATTGGCGCAGCAAATGATTTGCATTTGATCGGTTGCGCAGAGCGTGAGTTAAAGAACTATGAAAAAGCCATTGAAGCATTTAAAGAGGCGCGCTCATTGTTTAAGCGCAACAAAGAGGTAATTCATGTAGCTAGATGCGATCAGAAAATGGCGTCGTGTCTTATCGAATTGGGCGAAGGTGAACTTGCATTAGAAACTGCTCGTAAAGCCGTTGATGTTTTTGAAACAGGCCATGATCACCGTCGCGAGACCTTTGCTTCATTTGAATTCGGTAAGGCCCAAATCATGCTTGAAAAATATGATGAAGGCTTGGCAACTTTAGAAAATGTCTTAGCAATCGTTAGCGAAGACGAGCCCAAGGATTTTGAATTCATTGTTGATATTGAATCTAGAATCGCCAAAATCCTGCGCATGCAGGGACGGGCAGACGAGGCCGATGAAATTGAGCGCCGCTTGAAATCAGTTCAAGAAGCGCTAGAAGATGAACCTGAGCGTGATCTCCTCAATTAAAAATCGAGACCAGATCAGTATCACCATGGTCTGCTTGGGCAATATTTGTCGCTCACCGATGGCGGCCGCGGTTTTGGCAAACAAAAAACAGGCGGTTCAGTCGCCAGTTATCACCGTTGATAGTGCAGGTACTGGCCCATGGCATATTGGACAAGGCCCGCACCCATCCTCAAAAAAGATTTGGGAAAAAGCTGGCTACAAGCATGAACACACAGCCAAACAGTTCAGCAGCAATGATTTCTTTGTTCATGACTTAATTCTTGTGATGGATTCCAGTAATTATCACAACGTTGTTTCCTTGGCCGAAACCGAAGAACATCGCTCAAAAGTTTTTTACTTGAGAAGTTTTGATCCAGAACTTAAAGAAATTGATCCAAGCTCTGCTGATTATTTCAAGCTAGAAGTTCCAGATCCATATAACCAAAGTGATGAAGCCTATGAAACAACTTTGGCAATGGTAGAACGCGCAGTTGACGGATTGCTTGCCGAGCTAAACTCTTAACGAGGCAAGTGCTGTAAGGCCCAGTGATACATTGCTATAGATCCAGCAGCTGAAGCGTTCATTGATCTAGTCGAACCATATTGATTGATTTCATATAAAACTTCGCAAACTGCAATTCCTTCATCTGACATGCCAGCACCCTCTTGTCCAAACAAAAGAACACAACTTTCGGGCA
>JBEINN010000155.1:0-2316 GCA_040378115.1 Candidatus Planktophila sp.
AGTCACCGTCATGTGATCCATGATTCCAAGTTTTCCAATTCCCGTGAAAGCTGCAATCGATGTTCCAATGCCAGAGCGGATCTCAGAAGTAACTTCAACGGTTGTTTGAAGCATCCATTCACTTTGTGATTCCCAATCAGCTAATGCATCCCAGACTTTTTGAATCGGAGCATCAATGACAAGGCTCATTGCAATGTGATTACTTCTCATTTTTGACATGCTCGCAAGGCTTCATCGACAGTAGTTGTCCATTGAACGATTTCACGCATTCCTGGCTTAATGAACTTCTCATCTTCTAAGTGAACAATTAACTCGTGCAAAGGCGCATAGATTTCAAATGGATCTAGGATCACAACTGGCTTTGAATGAAACTTTAAGTAATGCCCGACCCAGATCTCAAAAAACTCTTCCAGGGTGCCAGCGCCTCCGGGTAAAGTTATAAATGCATCTGAAATATCGGTAATCATGTGCTTTCGTTGTCCCATAGTTTCAACAACATGCAATTCGTCATTGTCATGATCAGCAAATTCAATATCGACCAAAGCTTGTGGAATCACGCCGATTGTCTTACCTGCGGCATCACGTGCTCCCCTAGAGACCGCACCCATCATGGAAATATGGCCACCGCCAGTGACTAACTCATTAGAAGAGGTAGCAATTCCCTTCCCCAACTCGTAAGCAAGCTCTACATACTTGTTATCGATCGAGGGTGAGGATGAACAAAAGACGGCAATACGCATGCGGCTAACAATAGAGGCTACGCTTGGCACATGACGACCATCGCATCTGGCCACGGAATCGCAACCATCGCCAAGGGCGTAACCCTTGATGTTTGGTTTCCATCCCCTGCCTTGTCGCAACTTTCAGCTGTAGTTCCGGCAGAGCTAACCGCACTTGTTGGCAAGGATGATGCGCGTGGAGTTTCGCGCGAATTAGTAAGTATTGAAATCGATATTTCAAAAGCACCAGCCGATGCTGCTGATGCGTACTTGCGATTGCATCTTCTATCTCACCGACTAGTGAAGCCACACGGGCTAGCACTTGATGGCGTATTTGGAATCTTGAGCAATGTTGTTTGGACATCTGTCGGCCCATGTCCCGTTGAAGATTTTGAAATCACTCGAGCACGACTAAAAGCTGCACATGGTCATGTCAGTGTTTATGGCGTCGATAAGTTCCCACGGATGGTTGATTATGTAGTTCCTTCTGGTGTTCGAATCGCTGATGCAGATCGTGTGCGACTAGGTGCACACCTAGCTTCAGGTACAACAGTGATGCATGAAGGCTTTGTTAACTTCAATGCCGGAACCCTTGGAACTTCAATGGTTGAAGGAAGAATTTCAGCTGGAGTGATCGTTGGAGATGGAACCGATGTTGGTGGCGGCGCATCAATTATGGGAACCCTTAGTGGTGGTGGTAAAGAAGTTATTTCTATTGGTGAAAAGTGCTTACTGGGTGCAAATTCAGGGTTGGGTATTTCACTTGGTGATAACTGTGTAATTGAGGCTGGCACTTATATAACAGCTGCTGCAAAGGTCAAATTACCTGATGGTGAAATAGTTAAAGCCGGGACTCTTTCAGGAGCAAGTAATTTGTTGTTCCGCAGAAACTCACTCGATGGTGGCCTAGAAGTTGTATTAAGGACTGGAACCTGGGGTGGGCTCAACAGCATTCTGCACGCCAACTAAATCAAAGTAGGCAGATGGAATCCTGGTTCGGCTTCTAAAAGTTTCACCACGCAAACTTTTTTGTATTCCTGTACTAGATGTTGCTCTAATTGTTGCGACAGTTCCACTTAAATTCTTTGAAACAATTTCAAGAGTAACTACATCTGACAATGTAAAGGCGAGCGCTACCGAGGCTTGCGGGATTGATCGTTTCCAACTGAAGAAATTCGGATTTAGTTTTGCATCCTGGCTTCCAGGATCTGCGATGATTTGGGTATACGCCCGGTCACTTCCCCATGCATTTAACGCAGTTTCAGTTAAACCTCCCGTAGAACTTCCAAAGTAGGCCGCAATGGGTAGGTTGTTTTGGGTCAAAGTTAGGCCTGCAGTATTTGTCACGGCAGCTACCCAAAACCTTCCCCAGTTTCTCTCGGTCTCTTTGGCATAGCCTAGGAATTTCTGATCAGAAATCTCGCCATATAAGTCGCAATCACACTGTGCTCGATAGATACCAGCCTTATTCAAAGCATATGTCCGAGAAGCAATTGCTTGAGCCTCAAGAGCTGCTATTGGCCATGATGATGGAACTTCACTTATCCCCCACAAATATTCATCTGATAGGCGAACAGAGTTAGTTATTTCTAGTCGA
>JBEINN010000011.1:0-11364 GCA_040378115.1 Candidatus Planktophila sp.
AGCATGGAAGAGTTTGGTCGACTAGTTCTTTCTAAAGTTCAAGCGGTACCTGGAATCACACGTACCTTGACTTGCCCAGTTACACACCTGAGCTAAGTTTTATCAAGCTTTGCTAATCGCTGAATCAATCAGCGCAGTAATCAAATCGGAGTAACTGACCCCCGTTGCCTGCCATAACTTGGGGTACACACTGGTGCCAGTAAATCCAGGCAATGTATTGATCTCGTTAATGATGATTTGATTGTCATGGGTATAGAAAAAGTCACATCGTGCCAATCCTGCGCAACCTAGCGCGTCAAAAGCTTGCATCGCTGCAATTTGAATTGCTTGGGCATCCGCTTCGGGGATATCAGCAGGAATCTTTACCGTTGTCGCATCATCTAAATACTTAGCTTCATAATCATAAAATTCAAATTGAGGATTCACAACAATTTCTCCCAGGACAGAGGCATAACTGGTTCCATCACGCTCTAAAACTGCGCACTCAATTTCGCGTCCATTAATCGCAGTTTCAATTAAAACCTTAGAGTCGTATAAAAGTGCGTCATTGATTGCCGCCGACAATTTTTCTGCTGATTTAACTTTATGTGTTCCACGGCTAGAACCACCGCTAGATGGCTTTACAAAGGCTGGGTAAGAAAGTGTGTTCGCATCTGGGTGCGGATCACCCTTGTGAACAATAACTCCGGGTGCAACTTTTAGACCTGCTGCAGAAAACAATTGTTTGGCTAACGCTTTATCCATTGCATCGGCTGAAGCTTTAACTCCGCTTCCAACATATGGAATGTGTGCATCTTCAAATAATTGCTGAATCTTTCCATCCTCACCAAACTCGCCATGAAGAATTGAAAAGATGCAATCGATTTTCACGAAGGTTCCGTTAACTACCAGGCCGCCTTGTGAAAGCTCAACCGTTGTTCCATTGTCTTCAATGGTTGGCATAACCTTGTTTTTAATTGACAGTGAGTAGTTTTCATCAAGTGCAACCCATTTGCCAGCCTTGGTAATTCCGATCAAAATCGGTGCAAAGCTTTTCTTATCTAAGCCCTTTAAGACTCCCCCGCCGGAAACACATGAAACCTCATGCTCACTGCTCGGTCCTCCGCAGATGATTGCAATAGTTAATCTGCTCATCGAATAAAGTTTTCTGCTTTGGTCGTAATCTCCATCAGGCGATCTAGCGCTTGTTCTGGCGTCAACGAGCCCGAGACAACATCTGCAACCGCTTCGATGACTGGAGCTTCAATTCCTACGCGGTGTGCAATTTCAAGAACAGCGCTCGATGAAGCAACACCTTCGACTGTTTTTGCAACCTGTGTTTTGGCAACTTCCATTGAACCGCTTTTTCCTAAAACTTCACCAAAGGTTCGGTTACGAGAAAGTGCTGATCCACAACTTGCAACTAAATCCCCCATACCGGCAAGACCTGCAGCGCTCAGCGGATCTGCGTTGTGCGCCGCACATAAGCGGGCCACTTCGTTGAGTCCACGAGTAATGAGCATGGCCTGGGTATTTTCCCCATAACCCATTCCGATCGACATACCCACGGCCAAAGCGATCACACTTTTGATAGCACCTGCGAGTTCGCATCCCAAAACATCAACCGATGTATAGACGCGGTAATACGGTGTCGTAAAAAGCTGCTGAACTTTCTCGGCTATTCCAATTGCATGAGCTGCCGCAACCGCGCCTGCTGGTTGCCGCAAAACAAGCTCATTAGCAAGGTTTGGTCCGGTAATGATTGCAATATTCTGGGTTTCTAGAACTTCGGAGATTATCTCGGTCATACGAGACATCGTGCTTAGTTCGATACCCTTGAGCGTACTTATAAACAAAGCATTGGGTTGAACCATCGGCTTCCAAGCGGTGAGATTTTCACGAAGAGTCTGTGCAGGCACCGCCAGTACATAGATATTTGAATACTCGAAAGCTTCATTTAAACTCGTTGTGGCTTTTAACCCTACAGGTAAAATGTTTTCATCTAGGTACTTTGAATTTGTGTGTTTTTCATTGACTTCATCTACTAACTCTTGGCTTCGTCCCCACATCAACACATGGTTTCCAGCATCACACAGAACTTGCGCCATGGTGGTTCCCCACTGACCAGCCCCTAGTACAACAACCTTGCTCACTTCTTCTTGGCCTTCTTAAAGTTTCCGGTGCGAGGAAGGGTTGAATTGTGGGGATCAAAAATTTCAACCGGACGTTTTTCGCCCCGTAGCTCTTCTAGTAAATTAGTGAGTTCGCGCATTACAAATGCCGTTGCTTCGCGCAATGCATCTTGATCATTTTCTTTTCCGTACCATGGCGAAAGATCAAGTGGCTTTCCAACCAAAATCTTGATGGGAGTGCGTGGGAAAAATTTGATTTTCTTTTCATAGGTTGGCATCACGATCTGTGAACCCCACTGAGATATTGGAACAATTGGTGTGTGGGTAGCGATCGCTAATCTGGCCAGCCCAGTTTTGGCAACCATCGGCCAGCCCAGTGGATCCCTAGTCAATGTCCCTTCAGGGTAAACACCCACGCAATGTCCAAGCTCCAAAAGTCGAACCGCATGATCAAGAGCTTTAGATGCATCTTTGCTTTCCCGGGCAACCGGAACCATACCTGCGGCCAAAATAATCTTTCCGATTACAGGGACTTTAAAGACACCTTCTTTGCCAATATAACGAGGAGCTCGTCCATTGCGGAATAAAAAGTGAGTCAAAAACAAAACATCAAGGTATGAAAGGTGATTACTGGCCACAATGATTTTGCCAGTCTTAGGTAGATTTTCACCGCCGCGCCAAACCTTCTTTCCTACTAAATTCATGACAGGAATTAAGACCTTGGTTCCTAATTTAAAGGCGAAATTTGTCCCAAGAGGTTTTCCCGTTGGAGGAGCGTATGAAACCTTGTACTCCGACATGTGATTAATAGTAGTGCTGCACATGCAAAAACGGGGCCAGCGTTAGCCGACCCCGTCTTTAAAGTAAGAAGAATTACTTCTTCTTACCCTTCTTTACAACCTTCTTCGCTGCTGGCTTCTTCTTAGCAGGTGACTTCTTAGCCGCCTTCTTTGGAGCCGCCTTCTTTGCAGACTTCTTCGCAGCCTTCTTTGGAGCTGCCTTCTTAGCTGCTGGCTTAGCAACAACCTTTGGCTCTGGCTTTGGTGCAGGAGCTAGTTTGCGATCTCCTGAGATAACTTCCTTGAGTGCCTTTGCAGGTAGGAAGCGAGCCTTCTTTGATGCCTTGATCTTGATTGCTTGACCTGTCTGTGGATTGCGCCCCATACGTGCCTTGCGGTCAACTTTCTTGAACTTACCGAAATCGTTGATCATTACATCTTCGCCCCTTGAAAGACTGCGAACGATTGTGTCAAAAACGATATCTACAGCGTGAGCTGCTTCCTTCTTGCTGTCGTTGAAGTGTGGTGCTAACGCAGCAATGAATTGGGCCTTATTCATTGAAATCCCCTTATTTACGCGTAAATGTTAAGCAACCGCTTAACGTGTTCATAAACTTACGCGCTTATTAGGGGTGATGAGGCTATTGAATTGCGCGTGTCGCAAAGTTTTATTCTTCTTAAAATCAAAAAAACATTGATTTTTATGCGTAGAAAACCCTAAATGATTGATTGAGAGTTCCACACAAGAGTATTCACCCTACCTAAAAAACCTTGATTTCCGCTTGTTTTTTCCTTCTACGAACGAATTGGAAGGGTTGCAGGTTTGTATGAAGGACGTTTTTTCTCAAAAGAATCAATAAAATCAGTCTGTTTTAAGGTCAGCCCGATGTCATCTAAACCTTCCATCAAACGCCAACGGGTGTAATCATCGATTGCAAAAGGCAAGTTCTTCGCACCGTACGAGACTGTGCGTTCCTCTAGATTTACAGTTATAGGTGTTGCAGGATCAGCCTCAATCGCTTCCCACATAGTTTCAACATCGCTTTGCTCAAGGATGATCGTCAGCAACCCACCCTTAAGCGAGTTTCCGCGGAAAATGTCAGCAAAGCGACTAGAGATAACTACCTTGAAACCATAGTTTTGAAGTGCCCACACTGCGTGTTCACGTGATGAGCCAGTTCCAAAATCGGCACCAGCAACGAGCACGGTTGCGCTCTTATATGCAGGTTGATTGAGAACAAACTCTGGATCATTGCGCCATGCAGCGAAGAGACCATCCTCAAAACCGCTGCGGGTAACGCGCTTTAAGTAAAGGGCAGGAATGATCTGATCTGTATCAACATTGCTTCGGCGAAGAGGAACACCAGTTCCAACATGTGTGATGAATTTTTCCATGGTGAGTTGCTCCTTACAGATCCGCAGGTGAAGACAGAGTTCCACGCAGCGCGGTTGCTGCAGCAACTAGTGGACTTACCAGGTGAGTTCTTCCGCCCTTACCTTGGCGGCCTTCAAAGTTTCGGTTTGATGTAGATGCAGAACGCTCCCCGACAGCAAGTTGGTCAGGGTTCATACCAAGACACATGGAACAACCTGCGTTACGCCATTCAGCTCCTGCATCAAGAAAGACTTTATCTAAACCTTCTGCTTCGGCTTCAAGCCGAACACGTGCTGATCCTGGAACTACCAACATGCGAAGTGATGAAGCGATCTTCTTTCCCTTCAAAACATCTGCAGCAGCACGCAAATCTTCAATTCGACCGTTAGTACAAGAGCCTAAGAAAACAGTGTCAATCACTATCTTCTTCAGTGGGGTTCCAGCTTCAAGACCCATATAAACAAGAGCTCGTTCTGCAGCGGTTCTTGCTTCAGTATCTGCAAAATCTGCCGGATTTGGTACGACACCGTTGAGCGGAAGACCTTGGCCAGGGTTAGTTCCCCATGTTACGAAAGGCTCTAAATCATCAGCATTGAGATTTACTTCGACATCAAACTTTGCATCTGCATCTGTAAATAGTGTCTTCCAGTATGCAAGGGCTGCATCGAAATCTTCGGGTGCATGAGGCTTGCCCTTAATGTAATCAAAAGTTGTTTGATCTGGGGCAATCAGGCCTGCACGTGCACCAGCTTCGATTGACATATTGCAAACAGTCATGCGTGATTCCATAGACAATGCACGGATTGCACTTCCGCGATATTCGATGACATAGCCCTGCCCGCCACCTGTACCAATTTTCGCGATGATCGCAAGGATGATGTCCTTAGAGGTGACACCAGGCTTCAGCGAGCCTTCAACATTGATGGCCATTGTCTTTGGACGCAGCAATGGCAGAGTTTGAGTTGCTAGAACATGTTCTACCTCTGATGTTCCAATACCAAATGCGAGCGCACCAAAAGCTCCGTGCGTTGAAGTATGCGAATCTCCGCACACAATTGTCATTCCAGGCTGGGTGATTCCAAGTTGAGGTCCAACAACGTGAACAACGCCTTGATCCTTATCTCCAAGAGAGTGAATGCGAACGCCAAATTCTTTACAGTTTGCACGCAAAGTATCGACCTGTAGCTTTGACACTGGATCGGCAATGGGCTTATCAATATCGATTGTTGGAACATTGTGGTCTTCTGTAGCAATCGTTAGATCAGGTCGGCGTACAGGGCGACCAGTTAGGCGCAAACCATCAAAAGCTTGTGGGCTTGTTACTTCATGGATTAAATGCAGATCAATGTAAACAAGATCAGGTTCGCCATCTGCACGTCGAACGACATGCTCAGCCCAAATCTTCTCTGCTAACGTTTTACCCACTGCCTCTGTGCTCCTTTTTCGCTCTAACTTGAGGTATCAGATACTGAGATGCTAATATCACTCTGTGAACACAAAGAATAGCGGAGTTGGCGTTTTAGACAAAGCGGTATCAATTCTAAGCACGCTAGAGGCTGGCCCGCACTCACTTGCAGAGCTAGTGGCCGCAACTGGCATTGCCCGCCCCACAGCCCACCGCTTAGCAGTGGCTCTTGAATTTCATCGCTTAGTTGCCCGAGATCTAACGGGACGTTTTGTTTTAGGGCCTCGTTCAGCTGAATTAGGCGCAGCCGCAGGTGAGGATCGCTTATTAGCCGCTGCAGCACCTGCATTATCCGCTCTGCGTGATGCAACAGGTGAGAGTGCTCAGTTGTATCGCCGTCAAGGAGATCTGCGCATTTGTGTTGCGGTGGCAGAACGTCTTTCCGGTCTTCGAGACTCTGTTCCAGTCGGTGCGGCGTTAACTATGCAGGCAGGCTCTGCTGCTCAAATTTTGTTGGCGTGGGAGGATTCCGAGAAAATCCACCGCGGATTAACTAATGCACGTTTCACCGCTGCCCAATTGTCTGCTGATCGTCGTCGGGGTTGGGCGCAATCGGTCGGAGAGCGCGAAGCTGGTGTTGCATCAGTGTCCGCACCAGTTCGTGCTCCAAATGGCAAGGTAATCGCCGCTGTCAGCATTAGCGGCCCGATCGAACGTCTAGGACGTCAACCAGGCCGCATTCATGCCGCTGCGGTAGTTGCTACCGCTGCTCGTCTGACTGAATACCTAGCTCGCGAATAACTCGCGAAATAGTTGAAAAGGAAAACCCTTTTCGCTGCAACAAGGATTGAATTCTGCGAATCTGAACATCAGCCTCAAAACGACTCATTGTGCTGTATTTACGCATCGCTAAAGAAAAAGCGGTGCGGTACTCAGATTCATCATCGATCTCATCTAAGGCTTCATCGATACTTTGCTGATCTACTCCCCTTGTGCGAAGTTCACCAGCGATAATTCTTTTCGACAATTTTTTCGAGGTATGACGAGATTGAGTCCAAGCCTTTGCGAATTCAGAATCGTTGATCAATCCTTTTTCTTGAAGTCTAAAAACCGTTGCATGTGCAACATCATCTTCGACTCCGCGCTTTTTAAGATGAGCCAGAAGCTCACCCTTACTCTTGGCCCGCGCAACCAAAGCGTTTAATGCGATGGTATTTGCGATTGAATAAGGGTCAGCCTCGTGGTCAACTTTCGTGTACTCCAACATTGGAGCTTAGAAATCCACCTCTGCGGCGGCCTCATCGATTGCAGCAACTAACGCTGGATCAACCTCGACCGGAACAAAGTGAGCGCGGATCTTGGTCTCAATATCATTGGCAAGATCTGGGTTATCCAAGAGGAAGGCACGAGCATTTTCTTTACCCTGACCCAGTTGGTCAGCCTCGTAGGTGTACCAAGCTCCTGATTTCTTGACGATACCGATATCAACACCCATATCGATCAATGAACCTTCACGTGAAATTCCAGTTCCGTAAATGATGTCGAATTCAGCTTGCTTAAATGGTGGGGCCATCTTGTTCTTAACAACCTTTACGCGGGTACGGTTACCAACGGATTCCTGGCCATCCTTAAGTGTTTCAATACGACGGATATCAAGACGAACTGAGGCGTAAAACTTAAGCGCTTTACCGCCAGTTGTTGTCTCAGGTGAACCGAAAAAGACACCGATCTTGTCACGGAGCTGGTTAATAAAGATCGCAGTTGTCTTTGATTGGTGGAGTGCGCCAGTAATTTTACGAAGCGCCTGTGACATCAAACGAGCCTGTAGACCCATATGTGAGTCACCCATTTCACCTTCAATTTCAGCACGAGGAACAAGTGCTGCAACTGAGTCAACTACAACTAGATCAAGTGCACCTGAACGAATAAGCATGTCCATGATTTCTAGAGCTTGTTCACCAGTATCTGGTTGTGAAACTAGCAGTGCATCAATATCTACACCAAGCTTCTTTGCATACTCTGCATCAAATGCATGCTCTGCATCGATGAATGCACAGATTCCGCCAGCTTTTTGTGCATTAGCGATTGCATGCAATGTAAGAGTAGTTTTACCTGAAGATTCTGGTCCGTAAATTTCAACAACGCGGCCTCGTGGAAGTCCACCAATTCCAAGTGCGATATCTAATGCGATTGATCCTGTTGGAATAACTTCGATAACAGTGTTCTGTCGCTCTGACATCTTCATTACTGAGCCTTTACCAAATTGACGTTCGATCTGGGCTAGGGCTGTGTCGAGCGCTTTTTGGCGTTCGCTGTTGGCTTTATCTTGTGCTGCATCGTTAGCTTTGTTACTTTTTTCAGTAGCCACTTACATTCCTTTCGATAGAACGTCTTGCGTTATGCAAAAACGTTTTGGTCTGGCCCAGAAGGTACGGAGACCCAACGACGGACCGCTTGACCCCCACACAAGGTGTGGATCGCATGCGGGCGGAGGTTGGAACCGCTCTGGTTGGCATCACAATTTCTTATGATGAGATTAGTTTATCCGAACATCTGTTCGAAAGGTATCAGGGCCCACTGACAAGAAATAGGCGTGTCGCACCACCATACTGAGCCGGTGTTGATCCTGTTGCCGCCTTCGGAGAAAAAGTCCCCCACACCCGGCCCGGCAATCCAGGTCTATACGGGGGTCCTCTATGCGGCCCTGGGCTGGAACACCCTGACCGCGGCTCAGAAAAAGCTCGCGCAAAGCACTCTGGTGATTATTTCGGCCAAGTACGGGGCGTTGCGGCCCCTAGATCCTATTGAACCATACAAGGAAAAAATCAATAACGAACTAATGCGCCCAATTGTTGGAGCAACGCTAAATTCAGTTTCAACGGAGCTGATTATCGATTGCCGATCCTCGACATATCAAACGGTTTGGCCATCCCCAATCGAAAAAACGGTCGAAATTAAAGTTTTTACAAAAGTTGATAGCGAAAAGAAAGTTATAACGCATATGTCCAAAAAGACTCGCGGAGAAGTTACCCGACACATTTTGCTATCTGGAAAAGTGATCAATACGCCTGCGCAACTTCATGAAATTGTGTCACAGGGATTTACCTGTGCTCTAATTGAATCAACCGACAAAGAACCTTGGGTACTCGAAGTTTTTTGCTAAGGTGTTTCTAGGATGCCGCTAAAGCAGTTTTCTTGATCAATTCAACAGTTAGTGTTGGATAATTCCACATGATTACATGAGGGCAGTTATCAACAATAATCCACCGTGAATGAGGCGGTGCAACACTTTTTTCTTGTGCAATCTCCTCGGGTAACATTAGATCTTCATCTCCAAAAACTACCGAGAGTTTTACCTTTTCAGAAACCTGAGATTCAAACCTGCGTCCATTTGCACCATGCCACATCGGCCTATAACCCTTTGATCGCGCCATCGCAATCACTGAATCGCGACAGGATTCAAAACTTAATTCACGCCATAAGTGTGTGATTTTCTTGTAGCCGATGGCCTTTAGTAGTGGAATTCGATAGGCAGTCTTCATGAAGTACTGCGAGATTTTAGCCATGATCCGCGCATCAAGACTTGGTGGGAGAATTCGTCGTGGTTGTTCATGCCACAAACCTGCTGGCGCTAATGCGGTAACACTTGCAACATTTTCAGGGGCAACTGCCGCCATTTCCAATGCAATCCACCCACCTAATGAATTTCCAGCCACGTGCATTATCTCGACACCCTGCTGAGAAACCATGTAATCAACTATCGCCTGAGCTAAAGAACGTGGATCCATTGCTTCATCTTCGCTCAGAGGTGCATCACCATGTCCTGGAAGGTCAATGGCATAAACCGTAAAACTTTCTATCAACTGTGGAACCAGACTCTTCCAAATACTTCCGGCAGATCCCAATCCATGCACAAGAACAAGTACAGGGTTGTCAGGGTCTTTGGAATATCGGTGGGAGCTAACTGGCACTTTAGTATTTGTACTTTTCTGTCTCGTTGGGATGCGCCTTGCATACCGCTTTCCAAATAACATCGGGCTCAAACCCTGCAGCTAGTGCTTCGTTCACGCTCTTGCTGCCAAGATCAGAAAGTGCGATATCTGAAGAAAATGAGGCAGCCCAAGAATCCCCGAATGAAAGGGTAATTCGTTCGCGAAGATCAGAGATTCGCAATGCCAGTAATTGCTTCTGCTTGTGCACGAGATTGTTGTGCGTTAATCGGATGCAGCGCTTGTCCCAATATCCAACGAAGTGCGAGTGAACTCTTTCCTTCACCTAACAAATGAGTCATTGCGATAGCAAATGCTTTCCATAAGTGGTCATCATGCTTTGTGAGCGCTAGAGTCAATTGATCTGGATCCTGAATTCGCATTGCAGCAAGGGCTGAATCTGAAGAGACCTGAAGTGATATCTGTTCAAGCGCTGTTGTTGCATCTGGTGCCTTTTGTGCAATCTCAACTAACCGAGCTAACTCAGATTCACACAATGCCAACAAAACACTTTCTTTGTCACGGTAGTGGTTGTACAAAGTCGCACGGGAAACTTCAGAAGCATCTGCAATTTCGATCATGGACATTTTTTTCAGCCCAGTAGTTGCAATTAAAGCTTTAGTCGCCTCAAGAATTGCTGATTGTGTACGGCGATGAGTTGCTACTTGTGGCGCGTACTTGTTAAGCGGCATCGACAACAGTGAGAGTGACGCCCTCACGGCTCTTGAGCTCTGAAGCGACTTGCGCAAATACTCCTGAAAGAGACAGACCTAACGCCGTGCAAATTGCATTGAGTAATTCGGAGGAGGCCTCTTTTTGGCCACGTTCAACTTCGGATAAGTAACCCAATGAGACACGAGCATCGCGGGCAACATCACGAAGTGTGCGACCTTGCGCGGTGCGGGCAGCGCGAAGGGTCTGACCGACAGCTTCACGTACTAGAACCATTGTCATTCCCTTCTCGTGTGTCAAAGTTTAAATCAGATCTTTATGTTCGGTGTCTAAGGATACGGGCAAAGGTGGCTATCGCGCTTGATGTAGCTGCGTTTCGCACAGATTCACGTTCACCCGACAATGAAAGTTCGATTGTTTGGCTGATGGGCCCTTCGATTGCAACCCAAACCGCGCCTACTGGATGGCCATCTAACGGATTAGGACCGGCCACCCCAGTGGTGCCGATAGCCCAGGTTGTTCCAAAGGATTTAATCGCACCTTTTGCCATAGCAACCGCAACTTCTTCACTGATGACTGAATACTTTTCAATGAGCGCAGATTCGATTCCTAGATGTGAAGTTTTTATCTCATCGCGATAGGCGGTAACTCCTCCGACAAAAACATCGGATGCACCAGCGATTGTAACTAGCGCCGAACTGACAGCTCCTGCAGTCAAAGATTCAGCAGTACTTATTGTTTCTCCGCGTTGGCGCAGGTGCTCAACGATCTCGGCAGCAAAGCCAAGAATCTCGTTAGGAAGCGCCATCAGAAATCTCTCTTCTTTTTAACTCTTAGTGGTGAAGGCAGACTTTACATAGTAAGCGCCAGTAAAGATAGTGAGCGCGATCGCTACATACATAAACCCATCTCGGAACCAATACAGGCTCACGTCAAGGGGCAAGATAAAGAAGCCGACACCAAAGCCCTGCATTAAGGCTTTAATTTTTCCGCCCTTGTTTGCTGGAATCACTCCACGCTTAATGACAGCTAA
>JBEINN010000102.1:0-3860 GCA_040378115.1 Candidatus Planktophila sp.
ACTTACCTCTAATCTTGTCCCCTATCCATACTGAGGTGGTAACGCTTTAGTAAGGGTTTGCGGGAGTGGTGAAATGGCAGACACGCAGGTCTTAGGAACCTGTGTCTTCGGACGTGCGGGTTCAAGTCCCGCCTCCCGCACACTATTGAAAGTTAGTATTTAACTATGGCCAAGAAATCACCAGCCAAAATCAAAAAAGAAGCCGCTGAAATAAAGCGTGCTGCCGCTGCTCGCCGCGAAGAAAAGAAGTCACAAAGGTTAAATTCACAGTCTCAAACCGATACATCAAATAGCGATGTTGATTTGGATTACTACGCATCAGTTGATCAAGTCTGGGTTCAGCTTGGGCTAGCGGCACCGGCCAGACGAGCACTTATCGATGATGGCTTATTCAAACTGTCAGATCTTCGGAAAACATCTCTAGCCGCCGTCAAAGAGCTACATGGCATGGGGCCTAATGCAATCCGTATCTTGACTAGCGAGATGAATAAGGCTGATCTTTCCTTTAGGAAGTAGCGCCTTCATGCGAGGTGTTTGCAACTTTTCATTTGAGTATAAATGTGGTTAAGTTTGCCTCGTTCACGAGTCCTACGTAATAGCCCCGGCTTAGTAGGCGGCAACCCTCCAACGCGGTGGGGTGCTCCGGGTGACGAACTGGTCAGGAAACTGACAAGCGCGGTATCTATTACTTTGTAATTGCTTACCATCGTTTGCAGATGAATGACACCTACTGCGATGGAGAGATAACAATGTCTAACAACTGGTCCTTTGAAACATTACAGATTCATGCGGGACAAACCCCCGATCCAACAACTGGTGCGCGTGCATTGCCGTTGTATCAAACAACTGCGTATCAATTCCGTGACACAAAGCATGCAGCTGATCTTTTCTCATTAGCTGAACTCGGAAATATTTACACACGAATCATGAATCCGACGCAAGATGCTGTTGAACAACGAATTGCCGCACTTGAAGGCGGTGTTGCCGCACTTCTACTAGCATCTGGTTCGGCGGCTACAACTTTTGCAATCCTGAATGTTGCCGAAGCTGGCGACCACATCGTTTCAAGTCCAAGTCTCTATGGTGGAACCTATAACTTATTCCACTACACGCTTCCTAAATTCGGTATTGAAGTGACATTTGTTGAGGATCCAAGTGATCCTGAGAGTTGGCGAAAAGCTATCAAGCCAAATACAAAGGCGTTTTTTGGCGAGACTATTGCCAATCCAAAGAATGAAATCTTGGATATCAAGACTGTTGCTGACATCGCCCATGAAGCGGGAGTTCCATTAATCGTGGACAACACAGTTGCCACACCTTATTTGATTAAGCCGATCGACTTCGGGGCAGATGTTGTAATTCACTCAGCAACTAAGTTTCTGTCAGGTCATGGAAACGCTGTTGTTGGTGCAATCGTTGATGCCGGAAAGTTCGACTATGCGCAATACCCCGAAAAATTCAAGGGGTTCAATGAACCAGACCCGAGCTACAACGGTATTGTCTATGCGCAGGCACTAGGCGTGGGATCTGCCTTTGGTGCAAATCTTTCTTATATCTTCAAAATTCGCTTGCAACTACTCCGCGACGTTGGAGCTGCGGTTGCACCATTTAATGCCTGGTTACTTGCTCAGGGACTTGAGACATTGTCATTGCGCATTGAACGCCACATTGAAAATGCTAAGGCGATCGCAACTTGGCTAGAGGCACATCCCAGTGTTTCAAAGGTAAATTACGCATCCCTTGCCTCATCTCCATGGAATCAGTTGGCGAATAAGTACGCGCCAAAGGGATCGGGAGCGGTTCTTTCATTTGAGCTCAAAGGTGGAGTCGAAGCGGGAAAGAAGTTTGTGGAATCGCTGAAACTGTTTAGTCACGTGGCAAACATCGGAGATGTTCGATCACTTGTCATCCATCCGGCAACAACAACTCACTCCCAGCTTTCCGCCGATGAGCAACTTGCAGCGGGTGTGACTCCAGGTCTGGTTCGTTTGAGCCTTGGTTTAGAAAATATTGAAGATCTCAAGGCGGATCTTGAGATTGGGTTTGCAGCAGCCAAATAGAAAGAGCTAGATCATTAGATTAAAGGGCAATAGCCTCGGTACATTGGTATCGAGGCTATTGCTTATTTATAAAGTTGTTTGAGGGATTAATTACTAAAGGCAAAGGCTACTAATGCAACGCCGAAAATTGCCATTATTGCTTTTACCTCTCTTCGCGCAAGGATCATCACAAGAGCTGGTACATAAGTTGAAACAAGTACAACGGCCCCTGGTCCAAAAATAAGAACGCTACGAGAGATGATGTCTGGCTCACCCCATTGGTATCGGAGATTAATCAAGCCACATGCAAAGAGCATGTAGCCGCCCATGCGGTAATTGTTGATCCAGTACTTATCCAATTTCTCTGTTATCTCTTTTTTCTCTGAGCTCATGTGATAAGTCTATGAATGCAAACAGGAGTGCCGCTTTCGCGACACTCCTGTTTTAAGGATTCTTAGTTAAAAGAAACCACTAATCAAAGATTAGTGATCGTCCTTCATTCCTTCTGCCATTGACTTCATGCGTGCAATCTTCAGAATTGTTAGACCGAATACGCACTTCGCTAGAACGTCAGCGATTGTGTATCCAACCTGAACAGTTACGAATGATGATGCTGAAGCGTCACCAACGATGTTGAAGATGTAAGCGATTGGGTATACACCCCATGTTGCGATAAGAAGTAGACGCAAACGGCCTACAGTCTCTGCAACACCAGCTGGCTGGCGATCCAATGACTTTCCTAGTTCTACGAATAGAACGTAAAGGATGTATAGGAATGGAAGTGTTGATAGAACACCGTATAGAACCTGTGTGTTCTGATCGTTTGAAATCTCACCTGGGTAACCAAGCGCGATCATCGCAGCTGAAGCTGGGACCAGACGCATGATCAGTGAGCGTGAAACTTCGCGAGTTAGAGCAAGTACTGCAATTACCTCTACTAGTAGTAGTGGCACAGTTAGTAGCCAGTCTACGTAGCGGTATGCCTCGTTGAATGCATCCTGGGATCCATCAAGCTTGACCATTCCATTTTCTGAAGCATGCTTGAATGAATCAAAGATGCGTAGGTAGTGGTAGCCAGCGATGAATGTAACCATTGATGACATAACAAGAGCGTTACGGTACTTAGGTAGAACACGTTGCTGTGAAACTAGTGTGTAAATCGTGCAAGCGAGCATTGAAACTAGTCCGAACGAGAATACGTTATAGACCAGATTCCATTGGTTGCTATCTAGTTGCATTTAATTAGCCTCCGTGAGGATAAATGGAGAGATCCGTTTGACCTCTCTCAAACCGCTGACCCTGGGAGACCTCGAGGAGCTCCCTTGACCATCGATAACCATAGTGTGAACCTCTTGCGAGCCTTTTGCACCTCCCTAAGGCATTTTTTTGGGATTTTTTTAAATATTTTCCTGAAATTAAGCATGAAAAAGGGGCGAGACTGGTGCGAAACACCGATACCGCCCCCCACTATTTATTACTACTTAGTAACTTATTGGCCCGCCCATAACTTCATTTCGGCAGCAAATGGATCAAGACCCATTGGTCCTAACTTCAATGCGTAGTTGTGGAACTTCTTCATATTGAACTTGTCGCCAAGTCGAGCCTTTGCATCTTCACGCGCCGTCATCCAAACTCGTTCTCCGACCTTGTACGAAATTGCCTGTCCTGGCCAACCCAAGTAACGATCGGTTTCGCTGCGTGAATGATCCTCAGCGAGCAATGCTTGTTCATTGAGCAGTTTGCGTGAGCTTTCTGCGTTCCACACATTGCCATCAAAATCCTTGTACCCAAGGTGCATTCCGATATCAACAACAATTCGTG
>JBEINN010000028.1:0-8000 GCA_040378115.1 Candidatus Planktophila sp.
TAAGAAGGTAATGACAGCTGCTGCAGGAACCTTGAAGAAGGTTGGACTTGAATTAGGTGGCAAAAACCCACAAATCATTATGGCTGATGCAGATCTTGAGACCGCTGCAGATGCAGTTGTCTTTGGCGTTTACTTCAATCAGGGCGAATGCTGTAACTCTGGAAGCCGAATCCTTGTTCAAAAATCAATCGTCGATAAGTTCATGGCTATTGTTGTTGAGAAGGCAAAGAAAGTAAGCGTGGGAGATCCACTAGATGAGAATGTCCTTGTCGGTGCTATCGCCAGCAATGAACAGCTTGCAACAATTCAGAACTACATATCTGAAGGTAAATCTTCAGGTGCAAACCTAATTCTCGGCGGCGGATTAATTAAGAGCGAAAAGGGTCGCTACTTGGAGCCAACAATTTTTACCAAGGTCACACCGGATATGACCATCGCTAAAGAGGAAATTTTTGGACCAGTTCTCTCAGTACTGGAATTTGATGGACTTGAAGATGCGATTGATATCGCGAACTCAACTTTGTACGGACTTTCATCTGGAATTTGGACGAAGAACATTGATCATGCAGTTAAGTTCGCCAAAGGTGTTCGCGCCGGAACTGTTTGGGTTAATTGCTGGATGGATGGATTCCCCGAAATGAGTTTTGGTGGATTTGGAGAAAGTGGTATTGGGCGTGAGCTTGGGCGCCATGCCGTAGAAGAATTCACAGAGCTCAAGACCATCGCAATTCACACTGGTCAGAGAAAGGCGTGGCTCGGATGAGCACACTTAATAATGGCGTAGTAATCCCTGAATCAACAATTGCCCTTGCCAAGCAGGCGATGGGTGTTGTTGATCAGAAGGTACGCAACCTTGTTACCAACCATCCTGATTACTTTCCTTTATATACAGAAAAAGGTAAGTGGAAACATGGAAAAGAAGCATGGACTAATTGGTGCGAAGGCTTCCTAGGTGGACAGATGTGGATTTTGTCTGACCATGGAGATAAGGAGTACTGGCGCTCGAAAGCTGAGCACTATTCAACCCTTTTGAAGGGGCGCGAATTAGACCGCGAAGTACATGATCTCGGCTTTACCTTCTGGCCAACCTGGAAGAAGTGGTACAAAGAGACAGGCGATAAGACAATAAATGATGTTGTAGTAACTGCTGGAAAGACGATGTCATTACGATTTAATAACAAATCAGGATTTTTACGCTCTTTCTTAGCAGAAGATAGTACCTTCATTGACATTATGATGAACGTTGGAATTATCTTCTATGCGGCAGAACAACTCGGGGATGCAAAAATCCGCGAAATAGTTGATACGCATTGCCTGCAAACTCGGCGTTATCTAGTCCGTGGTGATGGCAGCACATCGCATGAGGGAATCTTCGATCTTAACTCTGGAGTTTTCCTCCGCCAAACGACCCAACAAGGCTGGCATGACGATTCATCATGGGCCCGAGGACAAGCTTGGGCGCTCTACGGTTTTGGAACGTGTTACGCATTTACAAATGATGAGCGCTATCTAGAGGCCGCTATCGCAACCGCAGATTTCTTTGTTGATCGCACCGGCGATCGTGCAATTCCACCTAATGACTGGGAAGAACCAAACCCAGCAATGGCTGTGGAGTCCTCAGCAGGAGCAATCGCTGCAAGTGGACTTCTACAACTTAGCCAGCTAGTTGATGACTCAGCTAAGGCTAAGAAATACGCAGACTTCGCACTTCGATCAATTGAGGCTATGTGCTCGCCAGAGTACCTAGCGATCAACGAACCGGAGTGGGAAGGCGTACTAAAGCACGGCAGCTACCACGAACAGAAAAAGCTCGGGGTAGATGAGTCAGTTATGTGGGGCGAGTACTTCTTTACCGAAGCCTTAGACAAGGTGCTCGGTGGAGAAATGGTCGCAACAAATCGCTGATTTCTAATTAGAAACGAGCAATAACCTAATCTTCAAACTGATGGTTAGGTCAAAAAAGAGGGAGATTGTATGTTCAAAACAAAAACTAAAGTTAGTGTTGCAGCGTTCACAGCTGTTGCCCTAGCTTTTGCAGTCGGAACTGCACCAGCAAACGCTGCTGCAACCGGTGAAATCGAAGTGTTCTCATGGTGGACTTCAGGTTCTGAAGACGCTGCTTTGCAGGCAATTATTTCTGCTGCACAGGCTGCTAACCCAGATCTTAAGATCATAAATGCAGCTGTTGCTGGTGGAGCAGGAACTAACGCTAAGCAGGTTCTTGCAACACGTCTAGCTGGTGGAGATGCCCCAGAAATTTGGCAGACACACCCAGGTGGAGAGCTTCAGAATTATGTAGAACAAGAAGTCCTTACAGACATGACAGCTGTTTACGAGTCTGAGGGCTGGAATAAGGTTGTTCCTAAGGAACTTGTTGCAAGCATGACTTTCAACAAGAAGACTTACTCAGTTCTTTCTGGCGTACACCGCGCTAACACAATGTGGATCAGTTCAGCTGCACAGAAGAAGGCTGGCGTTTCACTAAGCGGATCACTCAGCTGGGCAACATTTAAGGCTGCTGCTCTCAAGATGAAGGCAAAGGGAATTGATCCAATTTGTCTCGGAGATAAGGACATCTGGACAGCTGCACAGCTTCTAGAAGCTCTTATCGTCGCTGAAGAGGGAGCATCAGGCTGGAACGCACTACTTGATGGATCAAAGTCATGGGGATCTGCTGGCGTAAAGCGAGCAGTTGCACACTTCAACGAAGCTATGACATGGACTAACGCAGATCACAAGGCACTTGACTGGACTGGCGCTGTTGCAGCTCTAGCAAAGGGAACTTGTGGCGTTAACATCATGGGTGACTGGGCTTACGGCGAACTACTTGTTAAGCAGAACAAGGTCGACGGCAAGGACTTCACATATGCAACATTCGGTGATGCAAACACATTCGTAACTGTTGGTGACTCATTCGTTATCGGAAAGACAGCGAAGAACCAAGCAGGCGGAGTTGCATTCGCAAAGGCAATCATGGATCCAAAGGTCCAGCTCGCATTCAACAAGCTAAAGGGTTCTGCACCAGTACGTTCTGATGTAAGCACCAAGACACTTGGCAAGTACCAGCAAGGTGCTGCGAAGGTTCTAGCTAACGGAAAGCGCGTTCCATCTCTTGTACACGGCCAGGCAAATGTTGCTGCAGCTGTTGGACAGGCTTATGCAGATTCAGTAACACTGCTACAAGCTAACAAGAGCGTTGCAAAGTTCACAAAGGCTATGGATGCAGCAATCGCTGCTAACTAAGTAATAAATGTAGGTGGAGGTGGGGTTCCCAAATCCCATCTCCACCTGCATCATTACTAATTACTGTTACAAGAAAAAGGAGAAATTGATGAGCCAGGTAAGGGAAAATTCAAACCCACCGGTGAAGCGCAAGAAGCGCGGCGGTGATGTAAAAGCTGCCATTCTCCTGCTCCCATCTTTCTTGATTGTGTCAGTATTTGTGTACGTCTTTATCTCATACACAATCGGCGTATCTTTAGCCGAAAATTGGATGCCAGCAAAGGCAAGCATGGCTCAAGGGCCAGATCCATTCGCAACTTATAAGAACCTTTTTGAGAATCCAAGATTCCAGTCTGACCTCCGGAACAGCTTCATTTTCACAATCTTATTTCTCTTGGTAACAGTTTTAGCAGGGTTCTTTATTGCGCTAGCCGTTCACAACATGGGCCGCACAAAAGGATTTTTCCGAGGAGTATTTCTCCTACCGTATGCTCTCTCATTTATTGTGACTGGCGTTGTTTGGCGATGGCTTTTTAACCCTGACTCAGGCGTCAATCTATTTCTCAAGTACTCAGGAGTTGCAAGCGCATACAAGTCGATTAAAGGCGAAGAACTTCGACCAGAGTGGTTAACGTCAGCCACAACTGTCGGAGATGTGAGCGCACTTCTCGAAAAGATTATTCCTGGGGGGCAGTACATCCAGGTTGAAATGGGAATCCCGCTTGCGCTAATCCCAGTAGTTATCGCGACCGCATGGCAGCTCATGGGTTTTGCCATGGCAATGTTCTTAGCGGGATTGGTATCTATTCCAGATGAGCTTCGCGAAGCATCCATGATGGATGGAGCGACCGGTTCTCGATACTACCGATCGATTGCAGTGCCAATGTTGGCACCAATTGCGATCACCACTCTGGTGATTCTCACCCACGTAGCGCTAAAGATCTTCGATTTGATTTACGCCATGTCAGGAAGCGGTGTTGGTTTTGCGACAGATATGCCTGGAATTTTCGTGTATGAATCGATGTACAAAGCCTTGAAGTACAACACTGGTGCAGCGGCATCAATTGTCATGCTGATAATTGTTTGCATCGTGGTTGTGCCTTACTTAATCCACTCCAACAGAGAAACTAAGGAGCGCTGATGTCCACTACAACTATTGCTGCCACTAAGAAGAAGCCTTACAAGAGTGCGCATGCTCGCCATGGCGGCAAGTCAAGACGAGTTCAATTCATCATTCTCTGCTTCCTAGTTCCGTTATTTGTGATGCCTTTCTATGTGATGATCATGGCGGCGCTTAAGACTCCGCAATATGCGGATGTAACAACAATGTGGCTTCCGCCTTCACCATTCTCGCTGGATGGATTGCAAGAGGCATGGGGCAAACTCTCGCCAAACCTGATGAACAGCTTTACTATGGTTATTCCAGCAGTGATTATTTCAAGTGCTATTGGCTCCTTCAATGGATATCTGCTCTCGAAATTCACCTTCCGCTTTAGCAGCGTGATGTTTACGATGATGCTTGTTGGAATGTTTATTCCGTACCAGTCAATTCTTATTCCGCTAGTTAAGTTCCTCCAGCTGGTAAACCTCTATGGAACTACTCCCGGACTGATTCTGGTTCACGTCGTATATGGAATCCCAATCACGACCCTGATTTTCCGAAACTTCTATGTCAGTATTCCAAAAGAGATAGTTGAGGCGGCAGCGATTGATGGAGCAGGGATCCTTAGAACATTCTTCTCTGTAATTATTCCGATTTCGATTCCTGGATTTGTTGTTGCAGGAATATTTCAGTTCACAAACATTTGGAATGACTTCCTCTTCGGAGTAATTACGATTTCAGATCCTTCAAAGCAACCTGTAACTGTCGCTCTAAACAACCTCTCAGGAACGCAAACTGTTAACTGGAACGTTCTCATGGCTGGCGCCCTCATCGCAGCTATCCCCACAGCGATTGCTTATTTGACTCTTGGTCGCTTCTTTATTCAAGGGTTAACTGCTGGATCTGTGAAGTAATTGTGGTTACAACGTTGAGGTCCGAGATAGCCATCGTTGGCTCTGGCATGGGCGGAGGCATGTCAGCTCGGGCTTTAGCAGAGAAAGGAAAGGAAGTTCTTGTGCTAGAGCGTGGATACAGATTGCCACGTGAAAAGGAGAATTGGGAGCCTAAAGAGGTGTTTCTCAATTCTCGATATAAGAATGCCGGTACATGGCGTAATTCCGAAGGTAAATCCTTTGTGCCCGGAGTCCATTACTACGTCGGTGGAAATACAAAGGTATATGGAGCGAGCCTTCTCCGTTTTCGCGAGAGAGATTTTCAGGAATATCAAGCAGCAGAGGGCGTCTCACCTGCATGGCCCTTTTCCTACTCCGACTTAGAGAAGTATTACTTAGAAGCAGAAATCGCTCTCAAAGTTCATGGAAATCAGGGAGAGGATCCCACTGAACCTTGGCGTTCTGGTGATTACAAGTATCCAGCTTTACCTCACGAGAAGTATGTTGGACGAATTGCGCAAAAGTTAAAGAAAATAGGGCTCAATCCATCACATATGGCTATGGGAGTTGATATACGCGAAAATGGATCGTGCATTCGCTGCAAGACATGTGATGGGTTCCCCTGCAAAGTTGGCGCAAAGAGCGATGCGGAAACTTGTGGAATTGATCCAGCACTGGCAACAGGGAATACAAAATTAGTAGAGGGCATAGAAGTTACTCGAATTAATCACGATGAGTCTGGCAAGAGAATCGCATCAATCACTGCCTCTAAAGATGGAGAAAAATACGAAATTATCGCCAATCACTTTATTTTATCTGCGGGTGCAGCAAATTCAGCGGCCCTCCTTTTGAAATCTAAATCTGAGAAACATCCTCATGGACTAGCTAACTCAAGTGGATTAGTTGGAAAGAATTGGATGGTTCATAACGCAACATTTATGGTTGGGTTCAATCCCTTCCGTAGAAACAAGACAAATTTCCAGAAAACTCTGATGCTCAATGATTGGTATTGGGATAGTCCAAAGGGTATTCCTCTTGGAAACGTACAGATGCTTGGAAAGCTTCAAGCTGCAATGTTTAAAGGTGCACGTCCGTGGGCTCCCAATTGGGCACTGAAGTTTCTAGCAGAGCACTCATTTGATATTTATTTGGAGTCTGAGGATCTTCCAAGTCAAGAAAATAAGGTTACGGTAGATGACGATGGAGTAATTAGAATTCATTGGAACGCCAATAATATGAAATCCCATAACGAACTTGTGAAGAGTGCTCGGAGAATGCTCCACAGAGTCGGATTTCCAATTGTATTAAAGGAGACTATGGGGATTGAGACAAATTCTCATATGTGCGGAACCCTCGTAGCAGGAAATGACCCTCAAAAGTCGGTGCTTGATTCTTACTGCAAGGCACATGATTTAGAAAACTTATATGTAATTGATTCATCTTTCTTTCCTTCATCTGCGGCCGCTAATCCAGCGCTCACAATTGCAGCGCAAGCTTTTCGTATCGCATCGGAAGTGGAGTTCAACTAATGACAAATAGTCGCCAAAGTGCCCTAGAACAAGAGAGTGAGCTTTCTGAGGCTCCTTGGAGCCGCAAAGATCTCCTTGAGCTAGGCAGCGCAATAGTCGCCGATGCAGAGCGCAAGAGCTTGGTCGTAGCAGCAGCCATGTTTCTTAACGGGCAGCGCGTATTCCAAGTAGGCCTAGAAGGGACATCCTCAGATAACGATTCTTGGATTATGCGCAAGGTAAATACCGTTGAGCTTACGGGCCACAGTTCACTTGCACTTCGAGAAAAAGTTGAGGCACTCAAAATACAAGAAGAAGATCTTGGATTTCGAACCTCAGATTTAGCGGTTTGTGGCGGAGGCTTTCCATTGAAAACGAATGGCGTACTTGTGGGAATTGCTGTCGTATCTGGTCTACCACACCTTGATGACCACGATTTGATAGTCGAACATTTGCGTGCGTTTAGAAAGAATCGAGGGTGGTAAATCTCAATGACTGATAAATTTTGGAGCGATCAGCCGGTAATTCCGGTGGTTGTTATTAATGATGCTAAGAGGGCCGTTGATTTGGCACGTACTTTGGTGGCTTCAGGTACAAAGAAAATTGAGATTACTTTACGCACACCTGCAGCTTTAGAGGCAATATCTCGAATATCGGCAGAGGTGCCTGATGCTCTTGTAGGAGCCGGAACAGTTGTCGATCTACAAACTGCAACTCGCGCAGTTGAAGCAGGGGCTAAATTTCTCGTTTCGCCAGGCTCAACGAAGAACCTGATTAGCGCACTTTCAGGGAGCGGCCTGCCTTTCCTTTCAGGGTGTTCAACTCTTTCGGAAGCTCTTGAATTGATAGAACATGGCGTTTCAACTGCAAAATTTTTCCCAGCAGTTGAGTCAGGTGGTATCGCTTGGCTTAAAGCGGTTTCATCTGTGATCCCACAACTCTCATTCTGCCCAACAGGTGGAATCGGATTGGCAAACTACAAAGACTTCCTTGCGCTTCCAAATGTGGCATGTGTGGGCGGCTCATGGATTGCTCCGGCAAAACTCATTGATGAAGGAAATTGGGAAGAGATTAAGAAGTTAGCAAGTAACGTAAACGTAAACATGGAAAACAAGTAGACGGGAGTCAGGAAATGAAAGATCACGGCAAATTCTCCTACATCGTTGTTGGTGCTGGTGCAGCAGGGTGTGTTGTCGCAAACCGTTTGAGCGCCAATCCGGAGAACACAGTCCTACTCCTTGAGGCTGGTGGAAAGGATTGGAATCCACTCATTCA
>JBEINN010000141.1:0-2684 GCA_040378115.1 Candidatus Planktophila sp.
GTGCAAGAAATCGATCAGGCACCGCCAGTATTCGGAGACCAGACAACCGCTGCGGAACTTCACCCATTGATTAAATCAAGCACCCGGTTCGAGCACTTGATTTCGGGTGCGTCAGCTAGTTATCGAAAGCGCCGAGAAGAGATAGCATTTGCTGCATACGGGAAAGAAACGGTAATCACTAAAACAAAATGAACTTTCGCACTTGGATAAGAAAGACTCCTGCCGGCCGTTTGTTCTGGCGTGTTTTCATTGGCCTAATTGGTGGTGGAATAACAGTTTTCGGTGCAGTGCTATTGGTAGCTCCAGGACCCGGCATTTTGGTTCTCTTGGCGGGTCTTGGAATTTTGGCAACAGAGTTTGCATGGGCTGGTCGCATCATGATGCGCACTAAGGAAATAGCAAGTAAAGCTGCAGAACGTACAGGGATGAAACCTTGGGTTAAATACTTTTTGGTTGCAGGCGGGGCAGTATTTTCAATCGTTGCAATTCTTATCTATTACAATCGTTAGAAACTAGAGCGGATCTCCCACAGATCAGGAAAAGTCGGATTAAACAGCGTGCTAGAAAGATAACTAACTCCGCTAGATCCACCTGTTCCAATTTTATGTCCGATAGTTCTTTCAACCATCTTTACGTGACGATAACGCCATTCTTGTAATCCTTCATCGATATCCACAAGGCGTTCACACACCATTGCAGACTCTGGATCACTGCGATGCACATCCAACAGAACCGCTTGCACCCCTTGATTAGCTGCGTAGCTTTCAGATTTATTGCGGTTCAAAACTTCTTGGGGAATACCGTGACCACGCTTTGCTAAATATGCAAGCGCAGAATCCCAAACAGAGTTCTTAGCGGTGATCACTTTGATTTGTTCCCGAATGTCTGGAGGCAAGTGTCCAGCCATTTTTTCATCGCGTCGACCTAGCAGAGCTTCAACCATTCTAAATTGCGCAGATTGAAAACCACTTGAAGAAGAAAGATAAGAACGGAAGGCATTAAATTGCAAAGGAGTCATAGTTTCTAAAATATCAATTTGTGTTACGCACACCTTTAGAATTGTGCGGATTCGACCCAAGATAGCTAGCGAGTAATGTGAATCACCGGATTCCATTACACGTTGTGCCTCTTGGAACTCATGAATTAACTGCTTAAACCACAGCTCATAAGTTTGGTGAATGATGATAAACAACATCTCGTCATGTTCTGGTCCCGTTGACAGAGGCCGTTGAAGCTTTAAGAGCTCATCAACTGCTAGATAAGAGGTGTATGTAAGTGCTGAATCAAAGTTATCGCTCATGTGACTCGTGAACCGCCTTCTTTAGCCTCTTTATAGCGGCCAGATGCCACTAAATCACGCATACGTTCAAAGCCATCCCAGATCTCAATGTAAGAGGTAGGTAGGGGAGAGATAGCTAATCGAATTGAGTTTGGCGTGCGGTAATCAGGAATCACATTGCTTATAGTGCGCATAGCTACGCAAATTTGGGCTGCATCTGGATGTACCAACGATATGTGCCCACCACGTTCTTTCGGGTTACGCGATGTATTGAGCTCTAGCCCAAGTGGTGCCAGCCATTCATCATAAAGATCAATCATCATCTGTGTTCCAACCGCTGCCTTGTGTGCAATTGCATCAATGCCAGCCTCTTTGATCATTGCAAAAGCGGTCTGCACACAACGGATTCCCATAAGCGACGGGCTTGCGATTTGAAAACCTCGTATTGTTTGTGAACGTTCAAACACGGGTCCCATTTCAAACTGCGCATCCTGTGCAAACCAACCCTGAATAGGAACTTGTAGTTCTTTCTGAATTCGCTTTGAAACATATAACCAAGCGGGCGAACCAGGCCCTGAGTTTCCATATTTGTACGTGCAACCAACACAAAGATCAACACCATTAGCATCAAGGTTTAATTCAATTGCACCGACTGCGTGACTTGCATCCCAGACAACTAGTGCGCCAATTGCTCGCACTTGATCTGTAATTGATTTTAGGTCGGTGCGCGCACCTGATCGGTATTGAATAACTTCAAGTGTCACCATTCCGACATCATCATTAAGGTAGGGCGCAAGAACTTCGGTAGTGATTCGTTCATGAGTTGCAATAGCTGGATTTTCGTTGTCGATGATGACAAGATTTAAGCCAAACTGCTTGGCGATTCCATCTAGAATGTAACGATCAGTAGGAAAGTTTGCAGCATCAGTAATTATTGTTTTACGCCCAGGGCGTGCGTTAATTGCAGCAAGGCATAGTTGGTAGAAATTAACAGAGGTTGTATCGCAAACAAGAACTTGCCCCTTAGCGGCCCCTAATGCTGCTTCGCCCAATAAATCTCCAGTGGGTTGGGCTTCATCAACCCAATGGCTCCAACCCGTTACAACTTCTGGACCCCATTCCTTGGTCATAAAGTCGTTGATCGCCGTAATGGTCGCCTTGGGTAAGCGACCCAGAGAATTTCCATCGAGATAACACA
The DNA here is from genome assembly GCA_040378115.1 of Candidatus Planktophila sp. Classification (GTDB taxonomy): domain Bacteria; phylum Actinomycetota; class Actinomycetes; order Nanopelagicales; family Nanopelagicaceae; genus Planktophila. Next base: position 2,478 of record JBEINN010000141.1, read on the forward strand.
TGGTGGGGTCGCCAACGACAAATTGAGATTTGAAGTGAGCCAACGGATCTTTTTTATCGAGCTCTTCCGCATATTCGCGGTCAGTTACCTTCATAAGGGAAAGGTACGCTCTCCTACCGTGGCGCGCAATGTTGTTAACATCGAAGATGTCTCTAAAGCCTTTGATATCAAAGAGCTCTTAGTAGGCGTCTCACTTGGCGTTTCTGA
>JBEINN010000080.1:0-4589 GCA_040378115.1 Candidatus Planktophila sp.
ATGCCGCTCTGCTAACCATCCACGTTCTGCTTTAAGAGCACCTGCAACATTGAAGTAACGAAGCGATGCGGCCGAAATTCCATGCTTGGCAGCCTCATCGGTAATCATGTGATCAATAGCCAACTTGGTTGCACCGTATGGATTTGTTGGACTGGTTTCTGCTGTTTCAAGGATGGGAACTACCTTTGGCTCTCCGTACGTTGCCGCAGAAGATGAAAAGACAATCTTCGAAATTGATTGTTTACGCATCTGATCAAGCAGAATTCGAGTCCCATCAACATTTACTGATTGATACAAGTCAGGCTTTTCAACTGATTCCCCAACAAGTGATTTACCAGCAAAATGCATCACGGCATCGCAACCCGTAAGGGCCTCTGCAACTTGAGCTGCGTTTAAAAGAGAGCCTTCAACGAAACGCACACCCGCTGGCACGGTGTCGGCGTGACCCATGCTGCAGTCATCAAGGATTGAAACTTCAAATCCTTGGCCCAAGAGAACTTCAACTGCGGTAGCTCCGATGTATCCAGTTCCACCTGTTACCAATATGCGCATTACAAAACTACTTCACGAAGTTGTGCTGCAGATTGCTCTGGGCGCATATCCATGATGAAAGCTCCCATGGCTGATTCGGAACCTGCTAAATACTTTAACTTTCCAGGTGCACGTCTAACGCTTGTGATCTGCCAATGTAATCGGAGCAGATCTCTTCCAACGCGAACTGGTGCCTGATGCCAAGCAGCGATATATGCCATTTCAATTCCAAAGACTCCATCTAGTCGACGTGTTACTTCAAGTGCGATTTCGGGGAATGCCTCACGATCTGCTTCAGTAAGTTCAGTCAAATCTGCCACAGGATTAAGTGGAGTTACATGAATTTCAAATGGATAGCGAGCAGCGTATGGCACATATGCAACCCATCTGTCATTACGGGCAACGATTCGCTCTTCATCCAATAGTTCACGTGCCACAACTTCATCAAAAAGAACCTTGCCATTTTCCTGCTTGTACTTGCTAGCCGCCGCCAACATCTTTTCTACGCGAGGTGGCAAATACGAATAAGCATAAATCTGTCCATGTGGATGAGATAGCGTTACACCAATTTCTTCACCGCGATTTTCAAATGGTGCAATATGTTGGATAAAACTTTCCTTTGACAACTCTGCAGTTCTATCTATCCATGCTTCTAGCAGAACACGAACACGTTGGGCTGATAAATCCTTGAATGCATTTCCATGTTCTGCGGTGAAGCAAATTACTTCACACTTTCCTGCAGCTGTTCCTAAATCGGTATCTGGTCCAACAATGTCTGGTAACGCCCAGTCTCCGACCGGAGGACGCAATGATGGAGAACGGTTATCAAAAACAACAACTTCAAAATCTGATTCCGGAATCTCCGTTAAAAGTTCACCTGTCGTAGGGCACAAAGGACATAACTCTTTGGGCGGAAGAAAAATTCTTCCTTGACGGTGGGCGGCCATCGCAATCCACTCGTTAACTAATGGATCTAAGCGGAGCTCACCAATTCCGGGCTGTTCCTCTTGCGGGCGAGAATCTTGAGCGTTGCGCGCTTGGCCGGCGGTGTCGTAATAACGAATAGTTCGCCCATCAGCCATTTGGCGATCATTTCTTGTGATGCCGGCGTTAAGTTTTTTACTCTCGCTCATAGTGTCGATACTCTACCTTTGTGAGCAAGCAATCTGCACTATTGAGCGCCCCTTCATCTTCCTTGTTACTAGAAGTTGTAGATGGAGCCCTCATTATTCAACATTGGGGAGCACCTCTACACGGTGAGCTTGCATCTGTACAAACCGCAATTCGCCCATCGATTGCAAATAGTTCATGGGATTTTCCTCAATTCCCAGGAATCATGCGCGAAAGTGCCCGAGGATTTTTAGGTCGTCCCACCTTGTCTGGACATCGTTTAGGAAAAGCGTGGTCGACTAAGTTTGAGGTAACAGATTTTCATCACAACGGTAATCACGTCACAGTTACTTTTCGAGATTTCCATGCCGAACTAGAAGTTGTTATCAGTTTTGATTTAGATAAATACGGGGTCTTAACACAAAAGAGTTCGGTTAAGAATATTGGTTCAAACAACTACATCCTTAATGAATACATTCATTGGCTTCCATTACCTAAAGAGGCAACTCAAACTCTAGATTTTGCAGGTCGTTGGTCAAACGAGAGAAATCCTCAAAGAAAAGATATTGCTACTGGCATATGGGTTCGCGAATCCCGTGAAGGCCGTAGCGGTCACAATTTTTCAATTGCAGATATTGCACTGACACCTCAAACATCTTTTCAAACCGGAAACGCTTGGGCAACAAGTATTGCCTGGAGCGGAAATTCACATTATCTAGTTGAAAAACTCTTTGATGGTTCAGTTTCAATCGGAGCCGGTGAGTTATTACTTCCTGGCGAATTAACTCTTGCTGCGGGCGAAAGTTATGATGCTCCAGCCTTGGTTTCTGTATTCTCTGCCGAAGGTTTAGATGGTATTAGTGCTGCATATCATTCACACTTACGTGCCCGTCCTATGCATCCAAGGCGCCCACGCCCATTAACACTTAACATGTGGGAAGCGTTGTATTTTGATCACAATGAAGAGAAAATTAAGGCGCTCATTGATGTTGCAGCTGAAATTGGGATCGAGCGAGTAGTTCTCGATGATGGCTGGTTCCATTCACGCCGAGATGATCGTGCGGGTTTAGGTGATTGGGTTATCGATCCGGCGGTTTGGCCTAATGGTTTGTCGCCCATCATTAAATACATCAATGACAAGGGAATCGAATTCGGCCTTTGGTTTGAGGGCGAAATGGTTAACCCAGATTCAGATCTCTACCGCGCGCATCCTGAATGGATTTTGCATGAAGGTGATCGAGTTCCGCCGCTGTGGAGACATCAGTTAGTTTTAGATTTAGGCCACGAAGGTGCTTTCAATCATGTGCTTGAGCAAACTTCGGCAATTCTTTCGGCGCACAATATTGCTTACATCAAGTGGGATCACAACCGAGTTTTGGTTGATGCTGGCCACCTTGGTCAGGCCGGCGTTCATCGCCAAACACAAGCGATTTATCGTTTGTTTGCTGAACTAAAAAAGCGTCATACATCCCTAGAAATTGAATCATGCGCATCAGGTGGTGCCCGAATTGATCTTGGAATAATTGATTTAGTGGATCGTTTCTGGACTAGTGATAACAACGATGCACTGGAGCGTCAAACAATTCAACGCTGGACTGCGCAAGTGATCGCACCAGAGCTTCTTGGCACACACATTGGTCCGACACATGGACATCAAACTGGCCGAACGCTAGAACTATCTATGCGAGCAACAACCGCGCTTTTTGGTCATGCCGGGATCGAATGGAATATCACTGAAGCAACCGCCGAAGAGCGAAAGTATTTAGCCACGTGGGCCAAGTATTACAAAGACAATCGGGCGCACTTGCATTCAGGAAAAATGGTGCGAGTTGATTATCCTGAAGCCCATGCTTATTTACATGGAGTAACAGCTCATGATCAATCGAGGGCAATCTTTGCTTACGTACAGTTGACGCCAACAGTTGCTATTCATCCTTCACCTTTGAAATTTCCTGGCTTGGATCAATCTGAAACGTACACAATCAAAGCGGTGTTTCCGGCAGGTAAGCCACGTTTTATGTTGATTACTCCACCTGAATGGATGAGCGGAATAAAGCTTTCTGGGTCAGCACTTGCTTCAATTGGTGTAACAGCGCCGATACTTGCGCCAGCAAATGCTTTCTTAATCGAAATTACTAAAGCTTAATCAACCCAATTTAAAGTGCGCTCGACCGCTTTTTTCCATCCTGCATAGCCGGCGGTGCGCTGTTGTTCTGTGCTCGTTGCACTCCAACGTCTTGATTGTTGCCATTGTTTTCTCACTTCATCAGTTGAAGACCAGAAACCGACGGCAAGACCTGCCGCATAAGCCGCACCTAGCGCGGTTGTTTCACCAATTAATGGGCGTGTGATATCGATTCCCATAACATCTGCTTGCATCTGCATACATAACGAGTTAGCAGTTATGCCTCCATCAACTCGCATTTCTTTCATTGGTACACCACTATCGGCAACCATTGCATCCATTACATCGCGGGTTTGATAGCAAATTGCTTCTAGCGCTGCGCGGGCAAGGTGCGCTTTAGTTGCGGCACGGGTTAAACCAACAATTACTCCGCGAGCATCGCTGCGCCAATAGGGAGCAAAAAGTCCAGAAAAAGCTGGAACAAAGTACACGCCAGCGGTATCTGTAACCGATGAGGCCAAGCCTTCGGTTTCTGCGGCATTAGAGATAATTCCTAATTGATCTCGCAACCACTGGATTGCAGAACCAGTTACAGCAACTGAACCTTCTAGGGCATAGTGCGCAGGCTGATCACCAAGTTTGAAACACACCGTTGTTAACAAACCATTTTTCGAGCGAACGATTTCAGTTCCTGTATTTAACAGCGCAAAGTTTCCGGTGCCATAAGTCGTTTTTGATTCTCCGCGCTCAAAACAGACTTGACCAACCATGGCAGCTTGTTGATCTCCCAGAATTCCTGCGATAGGAATAGCTGTTCCAAACG
>JBEINN010000160.1:0-2186 GCA_040378115.1 Candidatus Planktophila sp.
GCAAGGGCTGCCTTTCGCAGTTCTGCAGTTGCAGCTGGAGATTCCATTGCAAGAGTCCACAAGGCCGCACCGCCCAAACGATACTTCGCAACAAGTGCCATGCGTTCGCCGTAACTTCTATCGTTTTGATACCAAACAGTTCGGTTTACTGTGCACTCTGTTGATGCACCGGTTGACGAAAGCCCGTTATAAATTTGACTGTATGAATACGTTGCTTCACTAAATTTCTCATCAAAGACAGGCGTGGCCTTGTCTATAGCCGCTTTTGTTTCGGCATAACTTGTTTTAAAGGTTGCTGCTTTTGCTCCACCTATTAATCCCGGTGGCGCGTTTACTGGACACTTTCCATTAACTGAAGTGATCCAATCTCGACCATACCCAGGAAAACCGATATACACCTTTGATGGAGACATGATGCTGACCGCGTATTTAAGAGTTTTCTCGGTCCATGAAATAGGACCAATTGGTCCTGGTTTAGCTACAGAATAGTCATAAGTCATGATTCGTAAACGATCAATACTGCTGGCAACATCTGCCCAGGCGTATACAAAGTAACCTTTTTGTTTTTCCTTAGGGTCATACACATAAGGTGTAGAAATAGATAACAACTTGTTGTGGGACCTTAAAGCAACGCTGAGCTCCTTTACTAATGCCACCCAACGGGGTGCGGTTTTTGTCCAGGTTGTATTTCCGTCGACAAAAGCAAAACCTTCGTAGTCAAGATCGATTCCATCAAAGTTATTGGTAAGCACTAGATCAACAATTGTTTTGACAATTGTTGATCTAGTTGCTGGACTAGCTAAGTAATTAGAAAGCTCTAATTTTCCAGTTCCATCAGTCATCGTCGGTATTACTTGCAAGCCCGCGCGTCTGATCAAACAAACAGTGTCTGCCATGGGCCATGAAGGATTGCCTGTCACATAGTCGTTGCGAATTACCGTTGGGGACTTAATCGAGAACCAGAAAGGCATTACCTCTTTCATTAAATCTTTGTTAGTAAACAAGTAAGAGGATTCAATGGCTTGATTTTCAGCCGGCCCATACTGAGATGCATCACATACTGCAGGCTTACCAGTCACTGTTGGTTGTGCGGTTGGCAACTTTCGCACTAATGGCATAATCGTTCGAACTGAATAATACGGAAGCCAACCTGTTATAACTTTGCGTGGAGGTTTATCGACCGAAGCTGCTGGTTGTGCGGTGGTGATATGAGTTGTGAGAGTTGCAACTGTAATTAATGTAAGTGCGAAGGCAATAAAGCGCTTCATCTTTACTTGTCTTCAGGATCTGGCTTCAACCCAGCGTGAATCTCTTTACAGGTTGGGCAGATTGGATACTTCTCAGGATCGCGAGACGGCGTCCACTTCTTTCCACAAAGAGCTTTCACTGCTTTTCCTGTCACTGCAGATTCAACAATCTTCTCTTTTTTAACATAGTGGGAAAAACGATCGTGACCACCATCATCTTCTTGAAGATTTTCATCGAGGGATGGGTGGGTTAAGAGATCGGTATCAGACTCCGATTCAATTCCTATTTTCCGAAAGATGCCCATGAGGTGGATAAGAATACCTATCTGGAGCCCAAAACTACGGGTAGAATTCACAAATGAAGGACTTACTGCGAACCGAGCATTTAAGCCGTGCTGATGTCGAGTTATTGCTATCTACTGCGGCTGAATTTGCTGAGAATCCACTGCGTTCAAACACAGCATTAGCTAACAAAACTGTCGCGATCTACATGACTAAGCCTTCAACCCGCACCCGTCTATCTTCTGAATCCGCCGTTGCCCATTTGGGTGGTACTCCAATTTTTATTCGTGGCGATGAATTGCAATTAGGTCGTGGTGAAACAATCGAAGATACTGCAAAGATCATTAGCGGATATTGCAGTGCCCTGATCATTCGCACCTTTGCGCAATCTGATGTTGATCAACTGGGTGCATATGCATCGATTCCTGTTATAAATGCACTAACCGATGTTGATCATCCAACTCAATTGTTGGCAGATTGGTTAACAATTCGTGAAAACTTTGGAACAGATATTGAAGGACGTAAATTTGTTTACTTGGGCGATGGAAACAATATGTCGCATGCATGGCTGATCATGGGCGCAATCATGGGAGCACATGTTGTTGCAGCAACTCCAAGTGGTAAGTGGGCACCAGATCCAGTTGTTGTTGCTGTGGC
>JBEINN010000017.1:0-10158 GCA_040378115.1 Candidatus Planktophila sp.
ATCGGTATTGGTTTAGCGCTTTTGAAATCAGATATTGAAATCGGGCAAACTCTGGTGATAGATGTGCGCGGACGCGATTCACAATGCGAGGTTGTAAAACTTCCCTTTGTTACTTCACGCGTTCGTTAGAGTCGCTAAAGACAATAGGGGCCATAAAAGCAGCACGAGTATGTGTTCTTCGCAGCGCTGATAGAACCGCCCCACCAGTAAAAGCAATAAGGGCGCTGGTAAAGATCGCTCGAGGAATATCCCAGGCCATCGCTGTTGCAAAGTGAAAAGTAATAAATCGAGACAGGTTCTCAGCGAGATTGCCGTTAGGTACGTACGACAGTTGAGTATTTGAACCTAATGCCCATGGCCAAAATTGCAGATCCATTAACACACCAAAAAATCCAGAGGCAAAGATGCCGAAACAAATCAGTAAAAGGATTTCATTAACGCCACGAGTTTTCTTGGGTAATGATCCTGCGAGCAAACCAATCCAAGCGGCAGCAAATACTTGGTAACCAAGCCAGGGGCCGATTCCTCCGGTCAGCAGCGCAGAAGCGAACATTGAAATCATCCCCAACAGAAAACCAAAAGATGCTCCAAACACTCGAGCGCTAAGAATCAAAACAAACCACATAGGTTCTATTCCAACCGCGCCGGCACCTAAAGGTCTAAGGGCAGCGATTAACGCAGATAAAACACCCAAGAGAGCTACAGATTTCGCATCTATTTGCTGGGTAGAAATTTGAAGCACAACTACTACTAGCGAACAACCAACCGCTACCCAGAAGAACAATTGGATCTGCGGAAGATTTTCACCTATATAGAAAAAGGGCCAGACAAATCCCGCTGCACTAAAAAGTGAAGCAATGAAAAGTACTAATCCGGTTCTTCGGGAAAAGGCGATGACATTAGGGGTTGTGGTCACTGCATACCTTCGATCGCAGCAACTACATCCTTAACCCTTAGCCATGGTTGGGGAGACATCACCTTTGCTACCTGTGGCGCAAATGCAGGGGAGGAGAGCAGAACATCCAATGTCGATCCATCTGCGACGATATCTCCGTCGGCGATAAAGATGACCCTGTTAGCAAGCTCTGCAACTAGCTCTACATCATGAGTAGCAAGCAGAACCGCTTTACCAAAGGCAGAAGCAAAGTTAATCAACATGCGCGTCAGTTCATTCTTTGCTTCGTAATCAAGGCCACGTGTTGGTTCATCCAAAATCAATACAGCTGGATTTGAAGAAAGGACGACACTAAGGGCTAATCCAAGACGCTGTCCTTCTGATAAATCACGCGGATGTGTAGAAAGGGATATGCCTGGAACAAGCTGTTGTAGAACTTGGTGGGTAGTTCCTTCTGCTAATTCGTTGTCACGATCTGCTTGTTCACATTCTATTTTTACCGATTGCCCATACAAAAGATCACTTGGTTCTTGCGGGATAAATCCTATTTTTTCTCGTCGCCTCTTGCCGTGCAGTTCGAATGGATCGTTGCCAAGCAAGGAAATCGTCCCTGCATTTGGCCGATTAACTCCGGCAATTGCTTTTAGCAACGAACTTTTTCCAGCGCCATTTCTACCCATGACCGCCACAATTTCTCCGGCAAAAATTGTGGAAGAAACGCTGTTCAGCGCAGTTTTGTTGTCATAAGAAACGGTGAGCTTTTCAAAGGTGATGACAGTTTCGGTGCGCTTTACAGAAGGCTCCACGACGCTAGAACTTTGCAGCTCTCTAATGTCTGTTGTCATCCTGCGCATCTCGCGCACAGTGGTTCCGATTTCTGTCATTCCTAAGGCCCTGGCCAAATGCACGATGGGGGGAGCGATGGGGGATTGCATCAGGATTTCTTCAGGTGTTCCTACATTGGCCGCACCATCACCGTTGATGTAAACGATTCGATCAGCAAACTGGATAACACGTTCTAGTTTATGTTCGGCGATTACTACAGTTAGACCTAAGTCATGAACCAGTCTGTGCAGAATAGATAAAACTTCTTCTGCTGCTATTGGATCTAATGCACTAGTTGGCTCATCTAACACAAGAACTTTTGGATGAGTTACCAGAGCGGCACCGATTGCAACTCGCTGTTGTTCTCCGCCACTTAAAGTTGCGATTGATCTGTTACGCAAAGCCGCAAGACTGAGCAGATCCAAAATCTCTTCAACACGTTTGCGCATCACATCATTGGGTAAATTCAGAACCTCCATGCCAAAGGCAAGTTCTTCCTCAACGGTGTCAGCAACAAAGCCATTTGCTGGGTTTTGTCCAACAATTCCAATCAAGTGCGCCATGCCACCAGGCTTTGTCATCTGAGTTGAAATCCCATTCACACTGACATCTCCCGCAAGAATTCCGCCGGTGTGATGGGGGACTAAGCCATTAATCAGTCGCAGCAATGATGATTTACCAGAACCAGTAGGACCGATGACTAAAACCATTTCACCTTCCGCAATTGTCAGGTTGAGGTCTTCAAGAACAGTTGTAGTCGAGTTTGGGTAGATCAAAGAAACATTGGAAAACTTGATCATGAAATCACAACCAGTCCGATGGCAGAAATGACGACAAGTGAATCCTTAAAGCGCCAAGAAATTGGGCGATACCGTGACCGCTTTTTGCTAAATCCATATCCACGACTATCCATGGCTGCAGCCAAATCAAGTGATCGAGCAAGTGATTCTTCAAGTAATGGAATCGCAACACGCTTCCACGAAGCAAAGCCACGAGTGTTTTGACCACGCAGCCGTTGGGCCATACGAATTCTTTTGACCGAACCAACAAGTTGGGGCAAAACTGATGTTGCGATTACAACGGCAACTGCAAATTCATAGATGTATACAGGTAAAACTCGAAGCAGGCGATGAGGGCTAGTAAGAGAAGCGGCTGCACCGAAAATTACGATGATGGAGCAGATCAGCAAACCTTCAACTAGCGATGAAGATAATCTCTCCCACGTTACTGCGCCACCAATTCGAATCCCTGGCATCCATGACGGCAAAGGAACAACAGGAAGCCTAAAAAGCTCCGTTCCTGGAATTGGTACGCCGATGGCGATTCCTACAAATGTTCTGACCGCCAAAATCCAGGCCGATAGCTTGAGTGTCCATTCAAAACTTTTCGCCCACGGAACATCCTCGCGAAATGCGTAAACAACAACCATCACCACACCCAGACATGACAGCGTGAACCACGTGCTATCAAAGCGCACGATGGCAACAGCCAGCCCCATAGCCCAGAGCCACCAAGTAAATGGGTGCAGTGATGGTTTAGTCATAACTATTTCTTGATATATCCCTTAGGAGTCTTCATCTCTACTCCACATTCCTTAGCTGGGTAACCGTTAATTCCACAGATAAAGCCTGATCCTTGTGCACGAACCTTTACTGCCTGGCCCAATACATCGATTCCTAGCGCACCCTTATCTGCGACAACACATCGTTGAATCAGGCGCGGAGTTGATTCACCTTTAGGGCGAAGGACTGCTGAACCAAAATCAATCATTACGCCGACTCGCTTTTTTCCAGCGACCGCTTTTGTTTTTCCACAAATTGCAGAAAATGATGGTGCAACCTTCGGAGCCTTCGCATCTGGGATTGCATCATTACTAAAAGTAAACGCCCAACCTTCTACTGCACCATCGGCAACATCAATCGTTGGCCCAGTCATTGCAGGTGTCCACTTGATTGCTCCGGGTGCAGCTTGGAAGTAACCCCAATAGCGCCAACCTGTCTCGGCTGCTTGTGTTGTTGGAACTGATAGCGCGGTCAAAACAATAGCCGCGAAAAATACTTTGAATTTCATTGCTGTGTAGCCTCTCAAAAGAAAGAGTCTCACAGGGAGTGAACCGCACCAAAGGTATGACAAAAGCGCCAATACTTTTGGTGTTAGGAGCACACCCCGCAAACCTCGGCGGGTGTTTGTCTCATCTCGTTCTATTGGGTAATCCGACTTATCTTTCAAAGAGTTTTTAAAGACTTAACTCGTTGAGCGATTTACGGTTGCGGGTCAGCGTCGGATTTTCACCGAACTTCCCCCAGTAGAGGAGCTATTAAGTTGTGAGCGAACCAAACCACAATGGATTGGGGTTGGCAACTAGGCGCGCTAGTCGTAGGCTTGCAAGCATGGAATACAGACGCCTTGGAAGTACCGGAATGTATGTTTCTGAAATCGCTTACGGAAACTGGATCACTCACGGAAGCCAGATCGAATCAGAAGCTGCAATCAAATGTGTGCGAGCCGCACTTGATGAGGGAATTACTACTTATGACACTGCAGATGTCTACGCCGGGACTAAGGCTGAAACAGTTCTCGGTAAAGCACTCAAAGGCGTTCGTCGCGAATCCTACGAACTTTTCACCAAGGTGTATTGGCCAACAGGTACCGGCAAGAACGATCGTGGATTATCCAGAAAACACATTATCGAATCATGTAACGCATCCCTGAAGCGCTTACAGACCGATCACATAGATTTGTATCAGATGCACAGATTTGATTATGAAACCCCTCTAGAAGAATCCTTGAGCGCTTTTGACGATCTCATTCGTGCGGGCAAAGTCCATTACATTGGCTTCTCCGAATGGAGCGCTTCTCAGATCAAGTCAGCATTAGCTATACAAGATGCACGTGGCTACAACCGCTTTGTATCTAGCCAGCCTCAGTATTCAGCGTTATGGCGAGTCATCGAAGCTGAAGTAGTTCCGCTGTCCCAGAAGGAAGGCATTGGACAGATTGTTTGGTCTCCAATAGCTCAAGGAGTTTTGACTGGAAAGTATGTGCCAGGTAAGAAAGCTCCTGCGGGTTCACGCGCAACAGATAAAGGCAGTGGAGCCAACATGATCAAGGGCTGGCTGCGTGAAGAAGTTTTGGAAGCTGTTCAAAACCTCAAGCCAATTGCAGATCAGGCTGGATTAACAATGTCCCAACTCGCAATTGCTTGGGTATTGCAAAATCCAAATGTCTCTTGCGCAATCATGGGTGCGACAAAACCGAAGCAAGTCAAAGAGAATGTAAAAGCTGCAGGCGTAAAGCTAGATGCGGATGTAATGAAAGCAATCGATACAGTGCTAGGAAATCTACCTGAGCGCGATGCAGCAAAAACGGTAAGCCCAAACCCGCGGGCTTAAAGCTCCTTTAATCTATCGAGTCGCCAACCTTTACTTGAGGGTGTGGTGCACGCAATCTGCGCATTTGTGTTGAACGCAACCAGGCGTACATTCCTAGACCCTTTGTAGATGTTCCAGGAAACTTTAGCGCTAATGCTTTGCGAATTTTTCTATTCATAAGAAACCCGTCGATTACTGCAAAACCCATGATTGCATACATCAATGCAACGGCAATTAATGTCTGGGGCACGATTGAAATTAACACAAGCACCGCAAACATCACTGGTAAGAAAAACTCTCCAGGTGATCGGCGAGCATCAACGTAATTTCGAACATAACGTCGCGCAGGACCGCGATCACGAGCAGGAAGAGCCGACTCATCGCCACGCATATATGCAGCTCGCTGTGCCACTCGATTCTGCCTAGCTAACGCCTTAGATGCGCGCTTTTGATCCTTGGTCACGACAGGTGCCAATGATGAAACCTTGCGCTTTGACTCTGCTTCTTTTCGCGTTGGGGTGGGACGACCCTTACCTTCGCTAGTTGTCCCTTTACCGTCATTAGTTGTCATGGGGCAAACTATAGAGCCCGACTCTTAAAGCCCTCGACTCGCAGCCACCCTTTACGGGGAGTAGGATTGAGGGGTAGTCAATTAAGGGGAGCAATAATGACAACAGAAGCAACAACAACAGGAATTCTTCTTACCGATGTCGCTGCATCAAAGGTATCCGCACTTCTTGCGCAAGAGGGTCGCGATGACCTGAACCTTCGTGTAGCCGTCCAACCTGGAGGTTGCTCAGGCCTTAAGTACCAACTGTATTTTGATGACCGCAATATGGAAGGCGACATCATTCGCGAATTCGGAGCGGTAAAGGTGATCACAGACAAGATGTCTGATCCATACCTAGCTGGTGCAACTATCGACTTTGTGGACACAATCGAAAAGCAAGGATTCACAATCGATAATCCAAATGCGGCAGGCTCATGTGCTTGCGGCGATTCATTTAACTAATAACCTAGCTGCAACACCATAAGATCCCTACATGAAAATTGGTGTAGCGGGTTCGGTTGGCCTTGATCATTTAATGACTTTCTCTGGAAAGTTCACCGACTCACTTGTCGCCGGTTCTCTGGAAAAGGTTTCACTGAGTTTCCTGGTTGATAGTTTGGATGTACGGCGCGGAGGCTGCGCCGCCAACATTGCATACGGTATGGGTGTACTTGGCCTTAACCCGATTTTGATTGCTGCCGTTGGTAAAGACTGGGCTGATTATGAAGCGTGGTTATCTCGTCATGGCGTTGATACATCGCATGCCTTGGTCTCGGCAACCCTTCACACCGCACACTTTGTAGTAACGACCGATCAAGATCTCAACCAGATTGCATCCTTCTTTCCAGGTGCGATGTCTGAAGCCCGCAACATTGAATTAAGTCCCATCATGGAAAAAACTGGTCGCCTAGACATGATGGTTATTTCACCCGATGATCCAGAAGCGATGCTTCGCCACTCTGATGTCTGCAGACAGCTTGGAATTGCTTTTGCTGCAGACCCTTCACAACAAATGGCACGCATGTCAGGTGATGAAATTAAGTTGCTTATCGAAGGTGCCGCGTACCTGTTTCTCAACGAGTACGAATTGGCTTTGGCGATGCAAAAGACTGGCTGGAGCGATAGAGAAATTTTAGAACGGGTTAAATACCGAGTTGTGACTCTTGGTTCCAAGGGAGCTAAAGTGGAAAGTGCGGCGGGGGAGTTAGTTAAAGTCAGCAGCCCAAAGGAAAAATCAAAGACAGATCACACAGGTGTTGGAGACTCAATTAGATCAGGATTTATTGCTGGGTTGGCTTGGGGAGTTTCCCACGAACGCTGTGCTCAATTAGGTGCGTTAATCGCAACCTATGTCATCGAGACTCTTGGAACTCAGGAGTATCGATTTACTAAAGCACAGTTTGTAGATCGCTTTGCCGAGGCCTATGGACAATCAGCAGCTGATGAGATTGCTGCGCACCTTAAGTAATGTGAGCAGTGCCACCCCTCGCCGAGAATAGGCTCGTGTCACGCTGAGAGGGTTTTCAAACTATCCTTACCCCATGTCCCGACGCACAGTTTTGAGCCACAGTAAGGCGTTGCTTCTACTAACCCCCGTTTTATTTTTGACTGGTTGTTCCCAAGTTTCAGGCTTGGGTTTTGAAGAAGGCGTCACAAGCGTTAACGACCAATCACTGTCGTTGTGGCAAGGTGCCTGGATCGCTGCTGGAGTTGTTGGAGTCTTTACTTTGATTCTGATTTTGTGGCCAGCCGTTTTCCACCGTGGCAAAAAAGTTGATCCATCTTTTCCAAAGCAAACCCAATACAACGTTCCTGTTGAAGTTGCTTACACAATTATTCCATTCATCATCGTGGCGGTTCTTTTTTATTACACTGCACAAAAGCAAACAATCATTACGGAGAAAACAACAACATACGCGCATGAAATTACGGTCGAAGGCTTCCAATGGTCTTGGCAGTTTGGTTACCCAGAAGCGGGTCCTAAGGCGGTGGTCACTGGTACCCCAGAGCAGACTCCAACTTTGGTTGTTCCGCTAGGTGAACGAGTTCGTTACACACTGACAGCAAATGATGTTGTCCATGGTTTCTGGATTCCTGCTTTCATGATTCAGATGCAGAATCTTCCGGGAGTTACAAACAGTCTTGAATTTACGGCAAAAAAGTTGGGTGAGTTCCCTGGCCGATGCAATATTTTGTGTGGACGTAACCACTCTCAGATGTTGTTTAAGGTCAAAGTTGTTACACCAGCTGAATTTGATGCGTATCTAGAAACACTTAAGGGAGGCCAAGCATGACCACTTATGCAGAAAAGCCAACAATGACAGCCAGTGGTCCATTACCAACCCCAAAGGGAAAATCACTTGTAAAGTGGATGACATCAACTGACCATAAGACAATCGGATACCTGTACTTAATTACATCTTTTGCTTGGTTCCTAATCGGTGGAATTTTAGCTATCGCCCTGCGTGCAGAGTTAGCTCGTCCAGGAATGCAATTCCTCAGTAACGAGCAGTACAACCAGATCTTCACAATGCACGGAACGATTATGTTGCTGATGTTTGCAACACCATTGTTTGTTGGTTTTGCCAATGTGATTATGCCGCTTCAGATCGGTGCGGCCGACGTGGCATTTCCACGACTTAATATGCTGTCTTATTGGTTGTATTTGTTTGGTTCGCTTATGGCTTTCGGTGGTTTCTTATCACCGGGTGGTGCCGCCTCATTTGGTTGGACCGTTTACGCGCCACTTTCAAATGCTCAGTATTCACCTGGTATCGGTTCAGATCTTTGGCTAGTCGGTCTAGCCATTAGTGGTGTGGGAACCATCCTTGGTGGCGTTAACTTCATTACAACAATTTTCACAATGCGCGCACCAGGTATGACGATGTTCCGTATGTCGATTTTTTCTTGGAACGTTTTGCTAACTGCAATCTTGGTTCTGCTTGCATTTCCCCCTCTAGCGGCAGCGCTGCTAGGTCTAGAAGCTGACCGCTTGTACGGAACACATCTTTTTGATCCTGCAAATGGTGGTGTCATGTTGTTCCAGCACTTGTTCTGGTTCTTTGGACACCCCGAGGTTTACATCTTGGCCCTTCCGTTCTTTGGAATCGTTACTGAAATCTTGCCTGTGTTTAGCCGTAAACCGATCTTTGGTTATCTCGGACTCATTGCGGCAACGATTGCAATTGCTGCACTGTCAGTCTCTGTTTGGGCTCACCATATGTTCGCAAGTGGTCAGGTGCTGTTGCCATTCTTCTCCTTCATGACTTTCCTTATTGGTGTGCCAACTGGTGTGAAATTCTTCAACTGGATCGGAACAATGTGGCGCGGTCATGTGACTTTTGAGACCCCAATGTTGTGGGTTATGGGTTTCTTGGTGACTTTCTTATTCGGTGGAATCACCGGAATTATTCTGGCGTCACCTCCACTCGATTTCGCAGTGTCAGCTAGCTACTTCGTGGTTGCGCACTTCCACTATGTTCTTTTTGGAACAGTGGTGTTTGCGATGTTCGGAGGCTTCTACTTCTGGTGGCCAAAGATGACTGGCCGCATGCTCAATGAAACCCTTGGAAAGATTCACTTTTGGACGCTGTTCTTTGGCTTCCACTTAACCTTCTTGATTCAGCACTGGCTTGGAATTAAGGGCTTCCCACGCCGTTACGCAGATTACCTGCCGACCGATGGTTTCAC
This sequence comes from Candidatus Planktophila sp., assembly GCA_040378115.1. Taxonomy (GTDB): domain Bacteria; phylum Actinomycetota; class Actinomycetes; order Nanopelagicales; family Nanopelagicaceae; genus Planktophila. Next base: position 9,332 of record JBEINN010000017.1, read on the forward strand.
TTTCATGAACACAGTCTCAACTATCGGCTCATTCCTGTTAGCTCTGTCCATGATTCCTTTCGCAATCAATATTTGGATTACACGAAAAGCGCCGCTTGTTGGTGTCGATGATCCTTGGGGTTATGGTTCCTCTTTGGAATGGGCGACATCATGTCCTCCACCTCGCCACAATTTCTTGTCGATGCCTCGCATTTCATCAGAGCGTCCGGCATTTGATCTACACCACCCGCACATCAAAACTGAAGGGCACGAATAAACCATGAAGGCATCGTGGAAGTTATTTGGCGGGCTCAGTGTTTTCTATGTGATCATGACGGTGATTTACTGGCAGGTCGGTGGTGAAGAAGTCGGCATCGCAGGAATGCTGCTCTCTGCATGTTTAGCTGGAATGGTGGGCTTCTATGTTTGGTTTACTCAAAAGCGAATTGGAGTAACTCTTCCGGAAGATAACTTGACCGCAGAAATCGCTGATGGCGCGGGCGAACTTGGTTTCTATAGCCCACATTCATGGTGGCCACTGCCTGTAGCAGTTAGCGCATGCGTTTTTGCTCTTGGGTTAATCATTGGTTGGTGGCTTTCGCTGATTGGCTTGGGCGCTCTAGTGATATCTATCATCGGAATGGTTACCGAATATGAAAAACCAGAGATTGCTTCAGCTCACTAATGAGTTTACATCGCGCTGAAATACTTCCGGTAGATTTTCCAAATACAGCTGCGGCGCGAATAACTATTGATGCACCTGTATCTGTAATCTTTGATTTACTGGCAAGTCCTGCAGCCCATCAACGTTTCGACGGCTCAGGCTCAGTATTGGGTGCAATATCAGG
>JBEINN010000127.1:0-2932 GCA_040378115.1 Candidatus Planktophila sp.
ATGGATGCCAACGGAGATAGAAAGCCATTTGGTGGAAAAGTAAAGCTTTACACCACCGATAGTGGCTCTGGTCCAGTTGTGGTTTCCACCTTCAAACGTCCGGCAATGCCAGCGAAAGGATTACCAAGTAACTCATGAGAAACTTTAAATTCAAGCGTTCCTTAACGCTCATAGCAGGAGCAGCACTTACTGCATCACTGCTAGTTGCAGCACCAACAGTTGCTAGCGCAAATCCTGTTTGTACAACGGCAAGCGGTGTAACAACTTGCCTCGGTGCAACAACAGATACTGCGCCATACATGCTGATGACTCCAGCAAACTTCAATGGAACTGTTTATCTATATTCACATGGATATCGCAACAATGTTCCTCTACCAGCTGCGTTAGCCGGGGCCACAGGTTTCCCTGCAACAGTAGTTAATTCTCCAGAGCCAGCACCTGGTGGAAGTCCCCAAATTATTGGGGCACTTCTTGCTAAGGGTTATGCGGTTATGGGATCTGGCTTTGCTCGTCAAGGCTGGAATGCAGATTCAGCGATCAAGACCAATGTTGAGCTAATTGGTGTTTTCAAGAAGCAATATCCAAAGACAACAAAGGTTGTTGCTTGGGGTAGTTCACTTGGAGGCTTTATTACTCAAGCTCTTGCTGAAAAGCATCCAGATCTAATTAGCGCTGCAGCACCAATGTGCATGGCTAGCGATGTCACTCCGCTTTCTACAATGGCAGGGGATGCGCTCTGGGGAATCAAGACTTTCTTTGATCCAACAATCAAGGGCGGTAATTACTCAGCTGGAGCTGCAGGTCATGCCGAGGCGATGGGCGACCTAGGAAAGGTCTTCACAGTTATTGGATCACTGCAAGCAGCTTTTGCAGCGAACCCAATCACTCCAGCTTGGCCAGCAACATCAAAGGTTCCTGATGCCATCAAGGCGATTCCTTCACGAAGCGCACTTGTAATGGTTGCGTTGATGTCAGGATTGCCAATGCAGTCTGCACACTTTGATTCAATATCAGCACCTGCTGGATTGCCGGCTGCAAACGCTCTCTCGTTTGCACTTGCGATTAACCCAGCCTTTGCTGCTCTTGAGAACGTTGCAAACGCTGCAGCACTTGGAGTTCTTGCAATGTATGACTTCGAACTACAAGCTGGTGGCGCAATATTTGATAACACAGCTACTGACTACTCAGCACGTATTGCAGATGAACAATTCATCTGGGCCTCAGCGCTTTCAGGTACATCAGGAACCGCTGGACTTCTCAGTGTTCTTGCTGCATCACCACGCGCTAAGGCAACACCAGCTGCAGCAGAAAAGTTGAAGACACTTGTTTCGCATTCTGGAAAGGTTGAAATTCCGACCATTCTGTTTACGGCCACTGCTGATCCTGTAACCACTGCTGGAAATCAACAGTCAGTTGCGGATAAGTATGCAACTTATTTGGCAGAGAAGTGGGCGGCAAGGAAGGTAGGAGAGCGCAAGCGTCCTGCTAACAACATGCTGGTCCTATGGAACTTCCCAGCTGAGAAGTACAGCAAGTACACAGCTGCTGGAGCACCAGACACATCAGTTCCAGCCGCAAGTGGTACCAACCACTGTAACTTCACTACATCTCAGTTCTTGGCAATAGCAGATCTACTTGCTTATGCCTCAGCAAATGGAAAGAACCTTTCAGGAGGTCCAATGCTTACTAAGATTCGTAAGGCTGGAAATATGACTTACGATCGTGGCTATAGCGCTCCGCTGTTGAAATACTACGGAGATGCTAAGTAAGTAGCTCTATATAGGGTGTAAGTAAAAAGCGGGGCCAGATTTATCTGGCCCCGCTTTCCTTTACTCTAAGACAGTGATCACAATCGCTACACCCGAAGCAATGTATCAACTTGGTCTTTCGATAGCTGCGCATCTTCGTGCTGGTGATCTAGTGCTAGTAAATGGCCCATTAGGTGCAGGAAAAACAGTTTTGGCTCAAGGTGTTGGCGCAGGCCTTGGAGTCACTGGAATTACCTCTCCAACCTTTGTTATTTCAAGGGTACATAAAGCCGCTATCCCATTTATCCATGTTGATGCCTATCGTTTAGTTGACTCTGAAAATCCAAACCTTTACTTAGATGATTTAGATTTAGATATTGCTAACTCGATCACTTTGATCGAATGGGGTGGCACTGAATCAGCACGACTTAGTGAAGATCGACTAGAGATAACGATCGATCGCAGTAATGAAGAACGCAGTGTTGAAATCAAAGCGGTCGGCCCACGTTGGGCAGGGTTTTCGCTATGAATAAAGTTTTAGCAATTGATACCTCGACTTCTCGTACATCTGTTGCAATCGTTCAGGACGGGAAAGTTGTATTCAGCGGTTTTCGAGATGGAGCTACTGCACACGGACCTTCGTTACCCGCTTTAGTTCAAGAAGCACTTGCAGTAAGTGATGTGGATGAAGTTGTTGTCGGAATGGGCCCAGGACCCTTCACCGGCTTGAGAGTTGGAATTGCTTTTGCACAAAGCTTTGCTTTAGCTCGCGAGATTCCGGTTCGCGGTGTGTGTTCACTAGATGCAATCGCAGCTCAACTTACAGACAAAGATTTCATCATCACAGTAGATGCGCGACGTAAAGAGGTTTATTGGGCACGATATACAGATGGGATCCGAGTCGGTGATCCTGCCGTTAACTTTCCTGCAACCGTTTCTGGTGCAACGATTCATGCAGGTCTTTTCCCTGACATGTTGTCATTAACAAATCTGCCTGGAAACATAATCGAACCAATTTATCTACGTCGCCCAGATGCGGTAGCAACGGCGGATAGGCCATGACAACATATCGCCAAGCTAACGCCTTTGATCTTCCAGTTTTCGTATCCTTGGACAAAGAATTGTTTCCATATTCACCGTGGTCTGCATCCCAATACAAAGAAGAGTTTTCATCTTCAACCCGA
>JBEINN010000100.1:0-3939 GCA_040378115.1 Candidatus Planktophila sp.
AACTTGTTGGACAGCAAGAGGGCGAAAAGGGTGAAGTTAAGGCAACCGTTAAGGCTGTTAAGGAGCGCGAGCTTCCTCCAGTAGATGATGCCTTCGCAAAGCTTGCATCTGAATTCGACACACTTGCTGAATTAAAGGCTGACTTTGTTGTTCGTTTAGAGCGTGTAAAGAAGATGGAACAAGGTGCACAAGCACGCGACCGTCTGGTTGAGAAGTTGCTTGCAGACAGTGAGATTCCAGTACCAGATAATCTCGTTGAGCTTGAGGTTAATGATCACCTCGAGGGCGAAGGCCGCATGGAAGATGCAGAACACCGCGCTGAAGTTGATGGCCAGGTTCGCTCTTCACTGAAGTCAGATTTCCTACTTGATGCGATTGTTCAGGCAGAAGATGTTCAAATCTCTGAAATTGAATTGACGGAGTACTTGGTTCGCACATCACAGCGTTACGGAATGGCACCACAGCAGTTTGCGGAAGAGTTGCAGAAGGCTGGACAGATTCAGCAGCTCGTTGCCGAGGTAACTCGCGCAAAGGCGCTCGCATCTGTTCTTGGACGCATCACAGTTAAGGATGCATCCGGCAAGGTAATCGATCTCGAGGAGCTGGCACCAAAGCCTGCCAACCCTGCAGATCTAGTCGAAGAGGCATAAAGACCTTCCAACCGCTCCGCCTAGAGCGAACACAGCACAGTTCACGCATGTAATTCTCGTAATCGGGAAGCATTTAGCCTGCTTAATTGTTAAGGTCACTACAGGTAAAAATACAGGAGGCAATTGACGTGGATACAGAAAGCAAGATGAAGGACCAGATTTACAACCGCCTACTTGAAGAGCGAATTGTTTTCTTGTCAGGAGAAGTCCGCGATGAGATGGCCAATATGGTCTGTGCTCAACTGCTTCTACTTTCTTCACTAGATACAAAGAAAGATATTTTCTTGTACGTCAATTCACCAGGTGGTTCTGTGACAGCTGGAATGGCTATCTACGACACTATGGAGTTAATTCCAAATGATGTTGCAACTGTAACTTTCGGAATGGCTGCATCTATGGGTCAGTTCCTTCTGACTTCAGGAACCAAGGGAAAGCGTTACGCAACTAAGAGCTCTCGTATTTTGATGCACCAACCACTAGGTGGAATTGGTGGAACAGCAATTGATATTCGTATTCAGGCAGAACAGATGGCTATCACTAAGCAGACTCTCTCTGAACTCAATGCTTTACACACTGGTCAGTCGCTAGAAAAGATTCTTGCAGACTCTGATCGTGATAACTGGTTTAACGCAGAAGATGCAAAGGATTACGGCTTTGTTGATCATGTCGTTACTTCATTGGGACAAATCACGGGAGGAAAAGCGTAATGAAAAACATTCAAGAGATTACTTCTCGCTACGTACTTCCAACTGTTGAAGAAAAAACTGCTTATGGATACAAGCGTCAAGATCCCTACACAAAGCTATTTGAAGAACGCATTATTTTCTTAGGTCAGCCAATCGATGACACCGTTGCAAACGATGTTATGGCACAGCTTTTGACGCTGGAATCGATGGATCCAGATCGCGACATCATGATTTACATCAACTCACCTGGTGGATCATTTACTGCGCTAACAGCAATTTATGACACCATGCAATTTGTTCGCCCGGACATCAGCACAATTTGCTTGGGTCAAGCAGCTTCTGCAGCAGCGGTAATTCTTGCCGGTGGCGCAAAGGGTAAGCGCTATGCATTAGAGCACTCACGTATTTTGATTCACCAACCTTCATCCGAAGGTGGCGGACAAGCATCTGATATCGAGATCCAAGCTCGCGAAATCGATCGAATCACGCGTCTACAGGAAGACTTATTGTCACGACATGTAGTCAAGTCAGCTGAAGAGATTCGTAAAGATATTGAGCGAGACAAGATTCTTACAGCGACAGAAGCTGTTGAATACGGAATCATCGATCAAGTTCTTGCTTCACGAAAGGCTAAGAAGTAAACACTTCTATCATTGCGTGAAACTATTTGAGCCGGGCTCCCTTTGGTCTTACAAGGGGTACCGGCTCTTTTGGTTTTCTAACGCAATCTTTGTTTTAGGTGCATCGGCTTTTCCAATTGCGCTTGCAGTTACTGTTCTTGATGCAGGTGGTACAGCAAGTTCATTAGGTTTAATCCTCGGAGCACGAGTTTTATCTGGAGTTGTATTCGCACCATTTGCAGGGGTCTGGGCGGATCGATTACCCCGTCGAAATGTAATGATCGGTGCGGACTTGTTTAGATCTGCAGTTGTTATTGCAATGGTTTTTGTCTCGGCGCCGTCCATGCCACATTACCTTTTAGGCATTGCTGTTTTTCTCATGGGTGTTGGTGATGCATTTGGCGCAGCAGCCGCCGGAGCAATCATCCCAAGCCTGGTTCCTGATGAAAAACTGCCCGCTGCAAATGTTGCACGCAACATTATGACTAAAGGTTCAACAATCGTGGGCCCCGGAATTGGAGGAGCTGCAGTCTTCTTCGTAGGCGGCAGACTCACATTTATTTTTACCGCTGTTGCTTTTGCTGTAGGTACATACTTCTTATTTAAAATACAGGAAGATATCAACGGCAAAGATCGCGATCGAGAGCCATTCTTAACAGAACTACGCGAAGGCCTTCGTACAGTACGCGATATCCCATGGATCGGTGCAATGATCGCTATGGCATCTCTTCAACTTATGGTTGTAATCGCCGCAGAGGTGGTTTTGCTACCCGTGATAACCAGGCGAGAGTTTGATTCCAATACTCCTTTTGCATTATCAGCGGCAGCTTTTTCACTAGGCTCAATTATCTCAGCGGTTCTGTGCGTCAAAATTAAGGTCAAGCACGAAGGTTATGTTTCTATCTTTGTCTGGATGTTCATAATTGTTGCGCCACTATCTTTAGCATTCCCAATTTCAGGAACATTTGTTGTTCTTGCGTATTTGTTTGCAGGATTTTCAGTTGGACCATGGGAAGCGTGGTGGTCATCTGCTGTACAACGTGAAGTTCCACCGCATCTGCAAGGTCGAGTCTTCTCAATCGATCACATGGGTTCAGCAGGTCTAATGCCGATTGGTATGGCACTGATCGGCCCTGCAGTTGAATTATTTGGTGAGAAAGAGTTGTTGATAGGAGCATCGGTTTTCCATGTTCTTATTGGATTAGCAATCCTTCGAGTCCCTGGCGTTAAGGATATGAAGATGCCAAAGAAAGAAATCCAACCAGATTATTCTCACGGCGAACAGAAGTAAGCGTAAAAACCCCAGCGTAAATCCACTACAGAATCTAAACTTGAGCCATGACAAGAATCGGTGAAACAAGCGATCTTCTGAAGTGTTCCTTCTGTGGCAAGACCCAGAAGCAGGTTAAGAAGCTCATCGCCGGTCCTGGCGTTTATATCTGTGATGAATGTATTGAACTCTGTAACGAGATCATTGTTGAAGAGCTTAGTGAGGCAAACTCGCTCGGCCTGTCAGAACTTCCAAAGCCACAAGCAATCTTCGAATTTCTAGATCAATATGTAATCGGACAGGATCGCGCAAAGAAATCTCTTTCTGTTGCGGTCTACAACCATTACAAGCGTGTCCAAAGTGGCGATAGCGGACGCGAGGATTCAATTGAATTAGCTAAGTCAAATATTTTGATGCTCGGACCAACAGGTTGCGGTAAGACTCTTATGGCGCAAACTTTGGCTCGCATGCTCAACGTTCCATTTGCAATTGCAGATGCAACGGCATTAACCGAAGCAGGTTATGTTGGCGAAGATGTTGAAAACATCTTGCTCAAGCTTTTGCAGGCCGCAGATTACGATGTGAAGAAGGCTGAAACCGGAATCATCTACATTGATGAAATCGATAAGGTTGCTCGCAAATCTGAGAACCCATCAATTACTCGCGATGTGTCAGGTGAAGGTGTACAGCAAGCGCTATTGAAGATTCTTGAA
>JBEINN010000063.1:0-5503 GCA_040378115.1 Candidatus Planktophila sp.
CCCATCAACAATTCAAGTTCATACTTGTTTGAGATGTAAACCGGTTGCGTGCCAACGTGTGCATCGCTGTTACTTGTGCAGTACCAGTCAAAATCATCACCACCATCGCCCCACGCAAGACGTTCGTACTCACCAATTACAGTTACAGAATATTCACGCTCGCCGTATTCGCGAGTTTCAAAGCTACGACGCAATGGCAACTGCCAGCAAACATCTGGCTTTGTGTCAGCAAAGTGCTTTCCATCGCGTTGTGCAACATGGTGCAGCACGCAACCAAATGTTCCAGTGAAACCTTCTGCTTCGTAACCTTTACGGTTTAAGAAAATGCAGCCATCTTCCACGCGACGAGTTTTGCGGTCACCATCTTCATCTTTTTCAGAAATTCTCAGCGCACCACCAGGCTTCTTTGGACGAGCCTCGTTGTAGTACTGCCACATTTCTGGAGTTAAGTAAGCAGCAGCTTTTACTGTGCGGGCTTCATCATCTTCATCGGTGTACATCGCACCTTCGGTACAGCAACCCGAGTTTGGTTGATTCTTAAAGACACCTTGGCAACCATCGCCATAAATACAAGTCCAGTATGAAGTTAACCAAGTGAGATCGCACTTAAAGATTGTCTCTGCATCATTGGGGTCAAAGAATTCAACCCAATCACGCGCAAATCCTGCTTTAACTTCTGACATAGTCGCAGAGCCTACAGGCATAAAGGATAGACTTGTTACATGGATCAGCAATCAAAGGTTGCCGTTATCGGTGCCGGTGTAATGGGCGAGGCCCTTATCGCTGCTTTGATTTCATCTGGTGTTAACCCAGATCGCATCACTATCTCTGAAAAGCGCGAAGATCGTGCACAAGAGCTGATTTCGAAGTATTCAATAAAAGCTGCACTCCTTAACACTAATGTTTCAGGTGCAGATGCACTTTTATTGGTTGTGAAGCCACAAGATATGGCAACAGTTCTTGAAGAGATCAAGGGATCAATCAATCCAAAAGCAGTCGTGATCACCTTTGCTGCGGGCAAGACAATTTCATTTATTAGCAATGGCCTTGGAACTAGTAACCCCGTAATTCGAGTAATGCCAAATACTCCAACTTTGGTTGGAAAAGGAATGGCTGCAGCATCAATGGGCGCTGGTGTCACAGATGCACAACGCGAATTTGTGCTCGGTTTTCTAGCAGCAACTGGCACAGTAATTGAAGTCTCTGAAGATCTACAGGATGCAGTAACTGCCACTAGTGGTTCGGGACCTGCTTACTTCTTTGCCTTTGTTGAAGCGATGGTAAACGGCGCAAAAGAGCTGGGGCTTTCGGAAAAAGATGCAACAACTCTTACGGTTCAAACCATTGTTGGCGCAGCCAAACTACTTGAAGAATCTGGAAAAAACGCCACAACTTTGCGCGAAAATGTAACTAGCCCAAATGGGACAACCGCTGCAGCCCTTGCATCTTTTGGTGATGACAACCTGAATTCAATTGTTGCTAAAGCAATGAAGGCGGCCCGCGATCGTTCGCAGGAATTAGCGTGAAACGCTTACTTTCCTTTGTTTTGATCGCAACCTTCCTTTTTACTCCAGCGGTTAACGCCGCTCCTAAGAAGATCTCTGTAAAGGCGATGCAGCTTGTAACAACTGTTGGCACACCTGAAGAAGTCAGTGGAGTAGTTGCTTCTGGCAAGAGTTTGATTGTCTATGGAAGCAAAGCAGCTAAAGCATATGCACGTGCTGTAGATACGACTGGAAAAGAGTTGTGGAATCTTTCATTAGATCAATCTCAGGCATCGATTGCTACCGCTGCGGTAGTTGATTCAGTTGGCGACATTTGGATAGCCGGTGCTACACCTTTAGCACTGGGACTAATTGCACCAAGCCCTGCGGTAACTCCGGTAAATCCTGATAATGCTGCTGCGCCACCAACGACAGCTGTTGGTAATTTGCAGGCTGTCACACTTTGGAAAGTCACCGCCGCAGGCGTGCTTGTTGCCACAAATACTTTGCCGACAAGTTCAGTTGTATTTCCAACAGCTATCTCTGTGGATCGAAATGGTGCGTCTATTGTTGGAATCATTGCAACCGAGAAAAGCAGCGCCGGATTCTTTGTTAACGCCGATAAAGCTGGATTATTTGGCAAACTTTTACAAATAGGTTCTGTATCAACGACCGCAGATGCAGTTATTCGCCACGCAGATGGAAGCTTCACTGTGGTGGGCTCAAGCAGTGAAGCCTTAGCTGGTAAGAAAGTTGCGGGCATAACAGATGGCGTTCTGATCAAAATTTCAAAAGCGTTGAAAATTACTAGTGTCGTTCGAAGTTCAGCGGTCAAAGGAAAGAGAATCTGGAATAGCGCATCTTCTACATTGTTATTGGGTGGCGAAGTTGTTGCTGCTGGAAAAACAGAAACTGCAGTAACAAAATTTACATCTTTGTTTGCACCTACTTGGAGCTATCGTTTTCCCTCTACTGGTCCGGCAATAACAGTTGGTTCAACATATGCGGCATTTATCTCTACAGGTGCAACGGCTCAACTCAACTGGAACCCAAAGGTTGCGACACCATTGCTCCTGACCTTTGATGCAAAAGGCGCAATTACAGCCGGTGATAGCGGGCCAATAGGGCAGAAAGAAGTGCTTGGAGCGCTTCTTTCAAAGGAGTTAGGGCTTTTAGTGGTCACATCAAGCGCAGATACGGTTTCGATTTTTACCCTCATTCCGCGGTAACCTAAAGCCCCGCACACACAGTGCGTACATTAGAAATGAGAGCGTGACATATGGGTTCCGTAATTAAGAAGCGACGCAAGCGCATGGCGAAGAAGAAGCACAAAAAGCTTCTGAAGAAGACTCGCATTCAGCGCCGTAACGCTAAGTAATAAATTACGGTTTAAGAAGTGCAAGCTTTCCATTAATAGTGGCAAGCAAATACTTGATTTTGTTTACAGTCACCCAAGCGCTCTGAGTAGGTTCAGAGCCTTGGGTGCTGCTAACTAAGCGGATTGCAGATTGGCCAAGATCCTTCTTGCTTGTATCTAGAGCACACAATCTTTCTTGGCAATTGAACACAATTGTTTTTCCATCAGTAGCCAGATATTTATCCGGTGTTCCAAAGTTTTCCGTGGTCAACTTATAAATCTTTGTGGAATCTTTAAGCCAGCTCCAACGAATTTGATCTGGTTTTGGTGCCGATGCAGCAGAGGCCGCAAGCCAGGTTGCAAATACACCGGTAGAAGTTCTAGCTAGTGCAACATCAAATCCAAAGATAACTGCTTCATCAGTTGAGATATCAAGTGTCTGATATTGCCAAGCAGTTGGCTCAATCGAGGTTCGAGTTGCAACTCGAATCGCACCCGAAGTTATTTCCTTCTTCTGATTCATCGAAATAACAGAGTCATAGGCAATATATGTTTTGCTGCCATCAAAAACTGCCTGAAGATGGAACCCGACATCTCCGGTTGTTCGGCCATCGTTCTTGCGATCACCATCTATTAATTCATAGCGCCAAGAAGCATTTCTAGTTTTAACCGCGCCTAGCAAAACTCCTTGGGATTCATCACGATAGAAGACTTGGACCGCACTTGCTGATGCCACACAAGCGTTAGCAACGCTTACATCACTTGATGTACGAACTCGAACTGGGTCCTCGTAGTTGTTTACAGTAGGACCATTTCCATCAACAGTTTCAAAAGTGAAGTTTTTGCCATTGAAGGTTGAGTATCGAAGATCCTTTTCAGTGGCATCTGTGTAGAAAATGTGCAAGGTTTGCCTTACCCCACTGCCGTTGACACACATACTGATTGCACCAGAAAGATTGTGAGTAGTTCTGCCACTACTACCACCCGCACCATCAACAGTTACCTTTCTCCAACCCTTGCCATCAAATGTTGCAAGCTTTAGGTCACCGCTCTTGGTATCTGTATAGGCAATTGCCGGTCTTCCATTAAAGGTCGTACTTGCAACAGTATTTCCATCTGCAGCACTATCAAGAACCGAACTGGTCCAAGCAGTCTGAGGTATCACTGATTTTGTAATTGCGGGCTCAGAGCTACCAAGTGAGTTTCTAGCGATAATACTGAATGTGTACGAAGTCCCATTCTTTAATCCGGTCATAAGAACTGGACTAGATTGAGCTTTCTTTTCTGTGCCAGTCTTTAAGTTCTTAACAATATATTCAGTTAATTGAGCCGTACGCAGATTTGCTGGTGGATCAAAGGCAATTAAAGCCGATGCATTTGATGTGAAAGCTTGTGCGTTACGAGGTGAAAACGGAAAGTCAGTTGCTACGCCTACGGGCGGTTTGTTTCGCATATCTTCCATCATTGCAAGTAAAAGCGGCCCAGGTTCTTTGAAAACTTCACCTGGATCAAGGTTTGGAGTCATTACAGAATCTAGTCCGGCTTTTGAAAAAGTTGCTTCATCAAGGTGTGAAGTTGATGAACCTGATTCATAACGGGCAGGTGTGTACATCTTGGGCTTAATTCCGCCATTTGCTTTTATGCCTAGCGCGCCGGACCACACCAAAGAAGTAGTTAAGGCAACACCAAGTTCTTTAGATGGGGTTGGAAGATCGGCTAATCGACGACCATCACTTGTTTGAAGGTAAGCATCAAATGGAGTTGGCTGATCAAGACTTCCCAAGCCAAAAAAAGGATCGTAGGCATCGTTAGAGAGAAAACCTAGTCCGTGACCAAGCTCGTGTAAGAAGACAGATTGCAAGTCATATTCATTAGCTGATGGAACACCGTCGCCTCTTGAATTCCATGCAGCTTCAGAGTTAACCTGAATAATTATTTCAGGATTCTTTTTATCTAAATCTCTTCCTGCTAAAGCATTTGCAAGTGCTGAGGGGTACCAAAGAGATGGATCAGGTGCACCGGAAAATGCAGAGAAGAAGCTACCTGGGCGGGCACTACCTAAAACACCCCAAGAACTTGAACGTCCCCACGAAGCATCAACAGAGACAACAATTGAAGATTTAAAGTTTACAGACCAAACATCAATCGATGCTTGGACTTCTTTCTTTGCCCACTCGGGAAAGTTGTTGTACTTAACCTGGAAATTAGATTTAACTTCAAGATTTTTACTTCTTGTCGGAGTTGGAACCGTTGTTGAGGCTTGCGTACCTGCATAGATATGCCCCCACGTTGTTGCAGGGATTTGTTTAAAGGTCAGAGCAGGTGCAGCAGGTGCGGTTAACAGGCCAAGAATTAATGCTCCAGCAAGAGCAAAAGGCCCCATTCTCTTAATGCGCATCATGGTCAAACGCTATCAGGGCTCACACCGTGGTTTAAGGTCAGGGGTAGGAATTACCAATTCTCTATGCAAATTAACAGGGTCGAAAGGGCGAATTAATGACCATCGTGACAATTTATGGCCGAACTGGTTGCCATCTTTGTGAAGATGCATTAAAGGTTTTACAGTCCCTTAAAGATGAATTAAATTTTGAGATTAAAGAGATCTTGATTGATGGAAATCAAGAGTTACAAAGTTTGTATGGCGAACAAATTCCGGTCACAC
>JBEINN010000142.1:0-2669 GCA_040378115.1 Candidatus Planktophila sp.
AATCTAGCAATCGATCTTTTTTCTTATCGTGAGAAAGATTTTGCTCTAAAGCACGCTTTTCTGTGTGAACTTGTGCAGCTCCATTTTTGGTAATTCTTATGGAATATGCCTCATAGGTGCTTTCCACCATGATGTTTGCATGCCCTCCATTGAGCAGCTGATCGACCTCTATAGCTGTAGGCAAAAGATTCTTGGCGGTTGTTGCACGTCCATCATTTTGCATCAATTGAAGATTCAGAACACCCTTAATTTCAACTGGCCTAATGTCGATGCGTTCAAACTCAACGTTCATGTTTCTGCGTCTTCCCGACAAAACGGCACGAACAAAGGTTGAGGTATCTAGAATTTTCGAGGCAGCCTCTTGGAAAGCCTCTTCAGGGGTAATTGGCATCTACTTAGCGAGGCGAAATAACCGCTGTACCCTTTTCATGATCCAAGATAGTTAATGTGTGATTTGGTAATGCCTTTGCAAAATCTTCCGCTAGCTTGCGTTCTCCGTCTCGATTCACATCATCAATAATGACAATCGCTTTTGCCGATAACTTATCTTTAAACTCTTTTAGCGCAGGATACCTGGCCTCTGGATTTTTGGATCCTGGCGGGCCATCCACGATAAGTAAATCTATCTTCTTCAAATCCTTCAGGGTTGAAACGTCATACCATTCGGAACCGTTTGCATATGGACGCAACGGAGCAATGCGAATTTCTACTCCTCTAACTTTGTGTTCTTTGAGAAGATCGCGAGTTCTTCCACCAAAATCTTCTGAGTTATCGATGCTAATAACTTTGCGAGCACCAGATTTAGCAGTTACAAGTGTTGATACACCAGATCCAAGTTCTACAACTAGTGAGGGCCTATTCTTCTTAACTATTTCGGAAATTAAAAGCAAAAGATCTGGTGATGCGGCCCAACTACGCGTTGATGGAATTGGCGACTTGAACTGAAGCAGGTTGCTTAACTGAATAAATGCCTCCGTTTGTCTATATGCAATCATTGAATTCTTTTTGCTCTCAATTGCCGCCTTGTGAATCTCTCTTGAAATCTGTTCAGTCTTTTTTGAGACCTTTCCATGTAGGGCTCGTAATGAACGAATGCAATAAAGGATTCCGACCAAGATCAAGAAAAGTAAGACTGAATAAAGGATTTCCATGCTTAAAGTGTAACGGCCTGACTAAACGTTATAAAAGAGAAACATACAAGGGTTAGTTACATCCTTTTTACATTGTCTAGATAATGCTCAATCCGTAGCCTTTCACCATGAAATCCTCACCGTGGTGGAAGCAAGCGACCATCTATCAAATCTACCCACGGTCCTTTTTTGATAGCAATGGCGATGGAGAAGGTGATCTGCCAGGAATCATCTCCAAGCTGCAATATGTTCAAGAGCTTGGCGTTGATGCAATCTGGCTCAGTCCCTTTTACACATCCCCAAACAAGGATGGTGGGTATGACGTAGCTGATCCTCGCGATGTTGATCCACGCTTTGGAAACCTAGATGATGCAAAAAAACTAATTCATGTTGTGCACTCTTTAGGCTTGAAAGTAATTGTTGATGTTGTCCCTAACCATTTCTCTGATCAACACATTTGGTTCCAACAAGCACTTAAGGCCGGTCCGGGTTCAGCTGAACGAGCTCGCTTTCATTTCTACGATGCTAACGAAGATGGAACTCCACCAAATAACTGGATCTCACTTTTCGGTGGACCATCATGGACACAGGTAGCAGATGGTCAGTACTACCTGCATCTCTTTGATTCCACGCAACCTGATCTCAACTGGGACAATCCAGAGGTTGCCAGTGATTACGAAGTCACATTGCGTTTTTGGTTAGACCTTGGAGTCGATGGTTTCCGTATCGATGTTGCGCACGGCTTAGTTAAAGAAGATTTGCTCCTAGATCATCCAGATCCTCAAGGGCTTAGTGATGCATTGCGTCTAGATATGCCAATGGATCATGAAAAGCGTTATGCATTACTTCCTACTGTTCCTTACTTTGATCGCCAAGGCGTTCATGAGATCTATCGCAAATGGCGAAAGCTTTTTGATTCATACAAAGATCGAGAAATCATGGCAGTTGCCGAGGCTTGGGTGCATCCCCCAGTTAATTCAACACGCTATGTAAGAAGTGATGAGCTTCATCAGGTCTTTAATTTTGATTTATTGGATGCGCCATTTAAGGGAGATTTTCTCTTTGGTGTTGTAAATCGTTCAATAGATCTAATGGACTCGGTTGGAGCGCTTCCAACATGGGCACTTAGCAATCATGATTCTCCTCGTGTTGCTTCACGTATTGGAGAAGCTCAAGCACGAGCACTTGCGCTTTTTGTTATTGCGTTACCCGGTTCTTGTTATGTATTTGCTGGTCAAGAACTTGGTTTACCTGATGGTGAAATCCCTGATAGTTCACGGCAGGATCCAATCTATTTCAGAACAAAAGGAGCGCAAAAAGGCCGAGATGGTGCACGTGTGCCACTTCCTTGGAGCGGTGAAACTGCTCCATTTGGCTTTACAACTGGAAAACCTTGGCTGCCCCTGGCTGACAACTGGAAAGATCTCACAAATGAAAAGCAAAGCGCGGACCCAAAGAGCACCTTAAATCTCTATCGCAGCGCTTTGAGGCTGCGTTCTGATCACCTGATAGATCAAGGAACAATCACTTGGCTCGACT
>JBEINN010000120.1:0-3161 GCA_040378115.1 Candidatus Planktophila sp.
CGATAAGCACGCGTAGCGTTGGCGAGAGCAGCTTTGAGCCTGCAGTCTTTGCAGAGACCACGCCTGTCAGGATCAATCCACCGAGAGTAAAGGCAACAATGCTCCATGCCTTGGTGCCAAGTGTTGGAGCAAAGGCCCCAGCAAATGGAATCAATCCGCCGAGAGTAAACGAAACCGCCGAAGCAAAGGCTGCCTGTACTGGACGGGCCTTGGTACTTGGGTGTTGACCTAACTCATCACGCAAATGTGCTTCGAGTGCATCTTTGCGATGCATTTCAAGTGCAACCTGTAATGCAAGTGCTGGAGTTAAACCGCGTCCAATGTAAATCTGTTGCAGCTCTTGTAACTCACCTTCTGGATCTGCGGCTAAATGCGCAATTTCAAGGTTGCGATCTGATTCTTCAATATCGTTTTGTGAGCGAACAGAGATGTATTCACCGACAGCCATCGACATCGCACCCGCAGTAATTCCTGCAACACCTGCCGTAATGATGAAATCTTGTTTACCGGCTGCAGCTACACCAATCATTAATGCAGCCGTTGAAACAAGGCCATCATTTGCGCCAAGTACAGCAGCACGAAGCCAGCCTGCACGATGGGTGCGGTGTTCTAGGTTTCTTTGGTAAATATCTTCCAAACTCATGAATGGAAGCCTACCTGACTGCTACTGAATCTTTTTAGAGGCGCGGGCAAAATAGAGAGCAGCCCCAGCTCCCACAAGCACACTTACCCATACATTAACCCGCAAACCGGCAATTGTGTTTGCGGTATCGATACGGATCAGTTCGATAAAAAAGCGGCCTAGGCAATATGTTGCTACATAGAGAGCAAAAGATTGTCCAGCTTTGAAACTCTTTCCGAACTTGAGAATAAGGACGGCAATTAAGGTGCACCAGATTGCTTCGTATAAAAAGGTTGGGTGAAATGAATCAAACTCGGTGAAACCATTGGGGCGATAACGCATTGGAATCTCTACCGCCCACCAAGCATCTAAAGGCTTTCCAAAAAGCTCGCCGTTAAACCAATTACCAAAACGCCCAATTGCTTGAGCAAATAGAATTCCAGGAGCTAAAGCATCAGCAAAAACGGGGAATGATGGCAGTTCTACTTTCTTCGCCAAAGATCGGTAGCGAAGATATGCACCAAACAATCCAAGAGAAATTGCACCCCAAATACCCAAACCGCCCTCCCAAATCTTGAAGGCATCTACTGGGGAACCGTTAGCACCAAAGTAAGCATTGGGCGATGAGATCACATGATAGATACGCCCACCAATAATTCCAGAAGGCACAGCAACAATTGCTACTTCAGAAACAATTGATTGACCCTGAATTGTTTTGTACTGAAAACGCTTACCACCTAACCAAATCGCTACCGCTATGCCAGTGATGATGCACAGTGCGTAATAGTGAATGGTTAAAGGGCCAAGCTCCAGCACCGATTGTGATGGAGTTGGGAAAGCTAAATTCAAGGTTTAACCAGCCTCTACAGCTGCTTTAAATTCCTCAAGTACGAATGCATTTTGTGTGCGTTCCCACTGCTTGCCATTGATGAAGACAGTTGGTGTTCCTTGAACGCCATACTTACTCATAGATTCAGAGTTTGCTTGAACTAGGTCAACCTTTGAACCCTTAGTAACGCAATCTTCAAATTTGGTTGATGTGATACCAATTTTCTTTCCCATTTCAACAAGAGTTTCATTGCTCCAGAAACCAGAGTTTTCAACAGTGGATTGAACTGCGTAAATAGCCTTTTGGAAATCTAAGTACTGCCCTTCATCTGCTGCACAGAAGGATGCGTTAGCTGCACGGACTGATTCATCGCCAAGGAATGACAGAACGTGGTAGCGAACATTTGCCTTCTTCTCGCGAATAAGTGACTCTATGTATGCTCCGTTGGCATCTTCGAACAACTTACATACTGGGCACTGTGAGTCTTCCCAAACATCAATAGTTGTTGCCGCGCCATTATCGAAGGTGATCGCAGAACCGTTCGCAGTATCAATTGTTGAAGTAACCGCTGGCTTTAACTTTATTCCGTCAAGGCCTGATAAAGAGGCCGCAACTTTATCGCTTTGGCCGAAGAGTGAGAAAATAACTCCGGTACCTACAACAAGTGCGACCATCGCTACTACGATCCAACGTGTTGTGTTATCCGCGCTCTTTGCAGCTTGCTTGGCCATCTATTACTCCTTGATTAATTGAGTTGGTTTCTCAGCATTGCTTCGGTGTATGGGCAAAGTATAGATAAAGAGTGCACAGTGCCAAGTCAAAACCCAGCATGAATTCTGTGAATTAAGGGCGAAAACTATCGCCCTTCGCGTACTCCTAGCGCCAATTCTCTAGCCAAATGCGAGATTGCATCCAACCCTTCCTGCTCACTCTTCGCATCTAGCAATAACTTAATAAATGCAGATCCAACGATCACGCCATCAGCATAAGCTGCAAGAGATTTAGCCTGCTCGCGTGTTGATACACCTAGGCCAACTGAGATCGGCAGTTCGGTGACGCTGCGAACTCGGGCAACCAAATTGCTTGCATCTGCTGAAACGCTAGTGCGAGTTCCTGTGACTCCCATCAAACTTGCCGCATAAACAAAGCCCCCGGTCTTGGCTGTTACCTCTGCAAGGCGAGCATCATTTGTACTGGGTGCAACTACATAAATTGGATTGATTTGATTCTTACTTGCTGCTGCTAACCAACGATCAGACTCTTCAATTGTTAAGTCCGGCGTGATAACTCCGGATCCCCCATTATCAGCGATTGATTGTGCGAAGTTATCTACGCCATATCTTTCTATGGGATTCCAATATGTCATTACAACTGCGGCAACACCGGTATCTGTTGCGGTTTTAAGTGCAGCAAAAACATCTGCAGCGTTTGTTCCGCCCTTCAGTGAAATTTCAGCGGCTTCTTGAATTACAGGACCGTCCATAACTGGATCGCTGTATGGGAAACCGATTTCGATTGCATCAACTCCGGCGGCGGCTAAAGCTTGAATCGCTTTCGCGCAACCTGCTTGCGTTGGAAAACCCGCGGGAATATAAGCAATCAGTGCTGCGCGATTTTCGGCACGCACCTTTGCCATAACCGCATCAAGCTGGGTCATTACAGCGGAATTCCAAAGTATTCGGCGGCGGTCTGAACATCCTTATCACCACG
>JBEINN010000071.1:0-5012 GCA_040378115.1 Candidatus Planktophila sp.
GTTTGCAGCGCAATTGATTCCAGAACTGAAGCCCCTGATTTGACTTCGCAATCGGTCAAAGTGGTGCGGGGTCCAATAACAGCGCCAGTTGCCACCTTTGTTGATCCCAGCAAAGCAGTGCCTGGATGAAGGGTTACATCATTTGAAATTTCGACAGTTGCGTCAATCCATGTTGTTGTTGGATCGATGATTGTTACACCTTCGCGCATCCATTGATCATTGATGCGATCTCGAAGCATTGCGGCACTTTCTGCCAATTGAACTCGATCATTGACACCAAGAGTTTCTGTAAAATCATCGATCATGATTGCGGCAATTGATTCTCCAGCCGACTTTAGGATTCCGATAACATCTGTTAAATACAGTTCGCCTTGCGCGTTAGCATTTGTGAGCTTTCCAATCGATGCCGCTAGTTTTTCGCCATCAAATGCATACACACCGCTGTTAATTTCAAATATAAACTTTTCATCATCTGTCGCATCTTTTTCTTCTACGATGCGAAGCAGCTCATCGTTGTCATCACGGATAATGCGTCCGTATCCAGTTGGGTCTGGATGTTCAGCGGTTAGAACAGAGGCTGCAAATTTTCCAGCTGAATGTGCTGCAACAAACTGAGCCAAAGAATCTCCAGATAACAAAGGGGTATCCCCGGCCAGAATCAGAATGGTTCCTTTTGGCGTTATGCCTGCGAGCGCTAATTGCGCTGCATGTCCTGTGCCGCCGCGATGTTCCTGAAAGATTGTTGAGGCAAGTGGTGCGATGTGTGCGATGTGGGTTTCCACTGCTTCACGCCCTGAACCGACAACGATGCGAACTTCTTTAGGTGAAAGATGATTAAGCGCGTGCAGTACATGTCCAAGTAGCGAACGACCTGCAACGCTGTGAAGAACCTTAGGTGTTGCCGATTTCATTCGTGTGCCTTCACCGGCGGCGAGGACGATCACGGTTTGTACGGTCACGAGTGAACTCTATCGGAGATGAAAATCTTGGCGATAATGGTGGCTCCGCCACCAGGTATCGATCCTGGACCCTGGGCTTCAAAGGCCCATGTGCTAGCCACTACACAATGGCGGAACGCATATTCTCCCTCATAAACAGTGGTGCTGGCGACCATTGCCCAGCAAAAGGCCACAAAGGGAATGAATTTAAGAGATTACCTTCGCGCCCGCCACAGGCCCATACGCACGTGCAACGCTGCCAACGACTCCACTTGAGGTTAAAGCAACCGCTAAATCAAGGCCTGCCTCTTCATCTGCCACCAAAAATGCAACTGTTGGACCTGATCCCGAAACGATCGCTCCCAATGCCCCGTACTCCTGGCCAACATCTAAAACCAATCGCAGCGCAGGGCGCAATGAACATGCTGCAGCTTGTAAATCATTGACCAGCGATGCGCCAACGGTTGGAGCATCTGCGGCAAGTAATGCCTGCATCAACCCTTCATGTGTTTGCGGTTCTACAATTTCTAGCTCGGCGCGTAAGCGATCACATTCTGCATATACAGCAGGTGTTGATAATCCAACACTGGAGAGTGCAAGAACCCAGTGATACGTTCCTCTAGAAAGAGCGGCGGTTAATTGATCTCCATGGCCACGTCCGATTGCAGTTCCACCACTAAGCATGAAAGGCACATCGCTACCAAGTTGAGATGCAATCTCGAACATCTCTTCTCGGGTCATCCCAAGTGAATATAAGTAATCAATTCCAACAATTGTTGCCGCGGCATCTGCACTGCCTCCGGCCATACCACCTGCTACCGGGATTGATTTTTTAATTTCAATATTTGCATCAACAATTAAGTCATACTCTTTTGAAATAAGTGAGACTGCTTTGGCTGCTAAGTTATTGGCATCTGCAGGGACACCGTGTGTTTGGTCTCCCGAAATTGAGATAGTTAAGCCCGCCCCAGGTTCAGCTAATTTGATTGTTACATCATCAAAAATTGAGATCGCCTGAAAAACAGAAACTAAATTGTGGTAACCATCTGATTCTTTTGGTCCAACTGATAGTTGAAGGTTGACCTTTGCAGGTACGCGCACGGTCACACTTTTTACAGGCATGCGGTGACCCTATAACTGCTATTAGAAAATGTCAGGTGCAACGGCTGCTATCTGACAAAAAGATTTCACTTCAAGGGCTTCGCCTCGCAAAGTTGGATCTATGCCAGCTTTAATCAAGATTTCCTCCGCTGCCGATGATGAGCCATAAAGGCTCGAAAGGGCTGATCTGAGCATCTTTCTGCGCTGAGCAAAAGCGGCATCGATGATTGTGAAAACCTTTTCGCGCATTTCTTCACTGCCAGCTGTTTCGCGACGAGTGAAACCAACTAACTTTGAATCAACATTCGGTGCTGGCCAGAAAATTGATCGTGAAACCGTTCCGACATTTTTTACATCAGCCCACCAAGCCGCTTTTACACTTGGAATTCCATACTCTTTGCCACCTGGCTTTGCGGCCAAGCGATCTGCGACTTCGGCTTGAACCATAACCACCCCTGTGCGGATTGTTGGAAACTTTTCAAGCAAGTGCAACAGCACGGGCACTGAAACGTTGTACGGCAAGTTGGCAACTAAAACGGTTGGAGCAACTGGCAAATCATGGACTGCAAGTGCATCTTTATTGATGACAGTTAGATTTTCAGGATGTGCAAAGTGTTCTGCAACAGTTAAGGGTAGTTGCTGGGCAAGACGTGGATCGATTTCGACGGCAATCACAGATTTGGCTGCTTCCAACATGGCAAGAGTTAGAGAGCCAAGACCTGGACCGATTTCTAGTGCAATATCGTCAGCGGTAACACCCGCAGTTCGAACGATTTTGGTACAGACATTTGAATCGATAACAAAGTTTTGCCCTAAAGATTTCGATGGTTTCAAATCAAGCTTAGCTGCAAGTTCGCGGATCTGTGCCGCACCTAGCAAACTCATGGTGCGAAAGATCCAAAGATTCGCTCGGCGTTATCACTGAGCGCGGTTGCAAGTTCTGCTAGATCTTGATCTCGTTCAACTGCCATGGTGCGGACAATGTTTGCAATCTGTGCCGGAGTGTTTCCAGCTCCGCGATGAGGATCTGGTGCAAGAAATGGCGAATCTGTTTCTACTAGCAATTGATCGGCTGGCACTAGCTTGACCGCTTCACGAAGTTCGGGGGCGTTTTTAAAGGTTAATGTACCTGCAAAGGACAAGATGTAACCACGTTCGATACACAGCTTTGCCATCGCGACATCACCTGAAAAGCAATGAAAGACAGTCTTTTCGGGGGCCCCAACTTCGAGAAGGACAGATAAAACATCATCATGTGAATCGCGGTCGTGGATGACAAGAGCTTTATTGGTTTTCTTAGCTAATTCGATATGCCACTTAAATGAATCTTGTTGGCGCTTGCGCAGCTCCGGTGGTGTTCTGAAATAATCAAGACCGGTTTCACCAATTGCACGCACCCGTGGGTGTTGAGCTAGCTCTTCAATAACTTTTAGGTCGGCATCAAGATCGGCAACAACGGGAGCTTCATTGGGATGCAAAGCAACCGCTGCAAGAACTGATGTGTTCCACTTTTCTGCGGCCCCAACGCACCATTTTGATTGTTCCGCCGAATAACCAACTTGCACAATTCGATCCACATTAACTGATTTAGCTTCAGCAATTACATCCGCAACCTCTTTGGAATCAAAAGGTGCATCGGTGACGATTTCCATATGAGCATGTGCGTCGACTGTTGGAACAGGTAGTGGTTCTGGCAGCGGAGCGCGAGGTCGATCGATGTCGCGGTTGTGGCGATCAGCCATTTTTTATGAAGCAGGGGTTTCTAAACGAGGAAACAAAACCGGAGTCTTTGTAACTGTGGCACCTTGTGGAAGCTGTCCCCAGGTGGCCACATCTGAAATCTTTTGTGCAGCTAAATCGCCAAGGGCTGCTTGTGCACCAAGGCTTTCCCACAAAATTTCGCAGGTCTGTGGCATCACTGGATGCAACAACACTGCAAGTGCTCGTAATGATTCAGCGGTGTTGTACAAAACCTCTTCAAGAACAGCTTGGTTAGCTGGATCTTTGGCAAGAATCCATGGCTCTTTAATTGTTACATAGCCATTGACTTGCTTACAGAAATCCATGATCGCCATGATTCCGCCTTGAAAATCAAGTGCACACATTGCAGCATCAGCTTTTGCAACAGTTTCTTTTAACGCAGCTTCTAATCCTGCATCATGGCTAACCGCCGGAAGTGAGCCAGCACAGTACTTTTCAACCATTGCTGCGCTGCGAGAAGCAAGATTTCCAAAGTCATTAGCGAGTTCTGAGGTGTATCGAGCGCTCATGTCTTCCCATGAGAATGAACCGTCGGTACCAAATGGAATCGCTCGCAAGAAGTAATAACGGAAAGCATCAATTCCAAAGTGATCTGTGATGTCCTTTGGTGCGATTCCGGTCAACTTACTTTTGCTCATCTTTTCGCCGCCAACTAGTAACCAGCCGTGCGCAAAGACTTTCTTAGGAACAGCAAGACCTGCAGCCATTAACATCGCCGGCCAGATGACTGCGTGGAAACGCAAAATATCTTTTCCAACCAAATGCACATCTGCTGGCCAGGTTTGAGCAAACTTCTTGCCACCTTCAGAATCTGGTGCATCTGTCAGGCCAACTGCGGTTGCGTAGTTAAGCAGCGCATCAAACCAGACATACACAACTTGATCGGTATCCCATGGAACAGGGATACCCCAATCAAATGTTGAACGAGAAATAGAGAGATCTGAAACGCCACCTTCGAGGAATGACACAACTTCGTTGCGGGCACTTTCTGGTTGGCAGGCATCAGGATTGTTTTTGTAATGGGCAAGCAGTGGCTCGACGAAGGCGGAAAGTTTGAAGAACCAATTGTTTTCATTTACTAATTCAATTGGCTTGCTATGAATCGGACAGCACTTAGCACCGTCAATTTCAATCAGATCACCAGGAAGTTTGAACTCTTCGCACCCTACGCAATATGGACCTTCATATTTACCTGCATAGATATGGCCTGAA
>JBEINN010000048.1:0-6362 GCA_040378115.1 Candidatus Planktophila sp.
GTTTTCATTGGCAGCGCAATTACGCGCAAGGTGTCCAGAAGTTGTTGATCCATAAATTATGGGCGCTTAGGGAATTTTCCGAAATCAGGCTTTCGCTTTTGTTGATACGCATCGCGACCTTCTTGACCTTCTTCAGTCATGTAAAACAGAAGTGTTGCATCGCCAGCCAGTTGCTGAACCCCTGCCAATCCATCGGTAGCAGCGTTCAAACTAGCCTTTAGCAAACGTAGCGCCATTGGTGAATTGCGAAGCATCTCGCGACACCATGAAACCGTTTCAGCTTCTAGTTCGGCAACAGGAACAACTGTGTTTACTAATCCCATATCTAAAGCTTCTTGCGCACTGTATTCGCGCGTCATAAACCAAATCTCGCGGGCCTTCTTTTGACCAACATGTTCGGCCAATAGTCCAGCGCCATAACCACCATCAAATGACCCGACCATAGGACCTGTCTGACCAAACTTTGCATTATCTGCAGCGATAGTTAAATCGCACACCACATGAAGCACATGGCCACCACCAATTGCCCAACCCGCAACCATCGCAACAATTGGTTTCGGTGTACGGCGAATTTGGACTTGAAGATCTAAAACATTGAGGCGGCCAATGCCTTTCTTGGCCAACTTATCTTCGCCTAAATATCCATCATCTCCACGAACACTGATGTCTCCACCAGAACAAAATGCTTCGGTTCCCTCACCAGTAAAGATAATGACACCGACATCTTCATTATCGCGAGCCAGGTTAAAGGCTTCCATTAATTCAATAATTGTTTGGGGACGAAATGCGTTACGAAGCTGTGGTCGGTTGATAGTGATTTTGGCAATTCCATCGCCCATTTGATATCTGATATCTACGAATTCTTCTCCACCGGGTGCGGTCACCCATTGTGGAATCTCACGGCTACCAAATTCGCGCTTGATCGGCTTGCTCACATTTCCCCCATCGTCGTTGCTAGCGATAGCCTACGACGGCAATGGATAACTCGTCACAACGAAAAATTCTGCGGGTCAGCCCTGCATGCGAAACTCCTCTATTAGCGAGGGACATCACAGCGGCTCTCGCAGGTAATGGCCCCACCCTTGGATTTGGTGAGGTCAATTCAGAGTTCGGCCCTACGCAAGCCGCCGTCGTTATTGGCACATCGGGCACAACAGGTGCACCCAAAGAAATCTTTTTATCCACACAAGCATTGCTCTCATCTGCTCGCGCATCTAACGCCTTTGTCGGAGCAAAAGCCGGTGACACCTGGTCGCTGCTATTGCCGTTGACTCATGTAGCAGCGGTTAATGTCTTTGTTCGAGCCTTTGAATTAGGAACCATTCCTGTGGATCTTCGTGATCATTCAGGTGAATATCCACGAGTTAACTTCACTGCAATTGTTCCAACACAACTCTTCCGTGCCTTAAATGGAGATGATCATTTACTGAAACATTTACAAGGAGCTCAGAAAGTTTTGGTGGGTGGCGCAGCACTTTCAAACGCTATCCGCAATCAAGCAACTGCTGCTGGAATA
This sequence comes from Candidatus Planktophila sp., assembly GCA_040378115.1. GTDB lineage: Bacteria > Actinomycetota > Actinomycetes > Nanopelagicales > Nanopelagicaceae > Planktophila. The sequence continues at coordinate 1,517 of JBEINN010000048.1, forward strand.
AATGTTGTGACCACTTATGGAATGAGTGAAACTTCAGGTGGATGCGTTTACAACGGTGAAATTCTTGAAGGAACAGAGGTCGAAGTTCGTGGCGGTTCTATTTTTGTTCGCGGAAGTATTCTGGCGTTAAATCTTGATTTATCAGATGGTTGGTTTGAGACTAACGATTTAGGCGAATTTATAGATGAGAAACTTGTTGTAATTGGTCGTTCAGATGATGTCATCATTTCTGGTGGTGAAAATCTCTCACTCAATAGTGTCGAAAGCATTTTGAATGAAAACCTTTCAGATATCCAGTGCGCTGCCTTTTCAATGGATGATCCTCAATGGGGGCAAACTTTGCATATTGCTGTTGTTGGTGAAGCAGATACAAACCGCATTAGCTCAGTGCTGGAAGAAAAAGTTGGAGCTTTTGCCAAACCAAAAGGTATTCATTTCGTAAACTCGCTACCCTTGCTCGGTATTGGAAAAGTTGATCGCAAGAGATTGGCACAAGAGTTAGCAAATGAATAAGTGGATACTTGGCGCACGCCCTCGCACTCTTCCTGCCGCAATCGCGCCAGTTGTAGTTGCAACCGCACTTGTAGGTGCTGATTTCAATTGGTTTCGTGCGCTCTTAGCTTTAAAGGTAGGGGTATGGCTTCAAATAGGCGTGAACTTTGCCAACGATTACAGCGATGGAGTTAAGGGAACGGATGCTGATCGCGTAGGTCCAATTCGCTTAGTCGCTAGCGGTATGGCATCAGCTAAATCTGTAAAAGCTGCAGCCTTTATTTCTTTCGCAATTGCAAGCGCTGCTGGCACTTGGCTGGCGTTCTTAACTTCTCCACTTCTAATTCTTGTTGGAATTGTCTCTATCGCAGCCGCTTGGGGATACACGGGAGGCAAGAACCCTTATGGTTACAAAGGGTTGGGCGAATTATCCGTGTTTCTCTTCTTCGGTGTGGTTGCAACTATGGGAACGTACTACGCCTTGACTGAAGATATAACTCTCGTAAGTTTCATCGTCTCTGTGCCCATGGGCGCACTTTCATGTGCGATTCTTGCAATCAACAATCTTCGTGACAGACCTAAGGATGAACTAGTTGGCAAGTTAACTCTTGCCGTCCGTATTGGTGATCGTAAAGCTCGACTGATGTATGCGGGGCTTCTGCTGCTTGCTCACATCGCTGCTGTCGCGACATTGATTCCAACCGCGCTTCTTACCTTGCTAGCCCTACCCATGAGCTACTCAATCTCAAGGCAAGTTTTAAGTGGTATTTCAGGTAAGGATTTGATTCCGGTCCTTGGTAAAACCGCAAAACTACAAATGATTTTTGCCATCTTGCTTGCTGTTGGCTTAGGGATACAATAAGTACATGACCCGAGTCGTCCTACTTGTTTTGGTTTTTGGATTCACCATCTATGCACTGATTGATTGTGCGCGTGCAGATGAATCCCAGGTTAAAAACTTGCCGAAGTGGGGCTGGCTGTTAATTATTATTCTCTTGGGACCAGCACTACTTGCAATTGGTCCAATATCTTATTTAATTGCCGGTCGTAACAAGCCAAAGAAAGGTAAGGGGCCTAAACGCCGCATACTTCCACCAGATGATGATCCGGATTTCTTAAGGAAGCTCTAGAGCCCCGAATACGTGTGCTTTCCAGTTCCCCAGATATTTACATAAACATAGTTAAACAAGAATGTGGAACCTGCAAATAGGCATAACCATGCGGCCCGTCGACCGCGCCAACCAATAGTTACGCGGGCATGTAGATAAGCGGCGTATGCAACCCAGGTAATAAATGCCCAAGTCTCTTTTGGATCCCAGCCCCAGTAACGTCCCCAAGCACTTTCCGCCCAGATGGCACCAGCGATTACTGAAAATGTCCATAGCGGAAATACAAATGCCACAAGGCGATAAGACAGTAGATCAAGTGTCTCTAAATCTGGCAAACGTTTAGCCCATGGTGTTCGCTCGCCCTTTTTCTCCATACGATCTAAATACAAGTATGCAGATGCGATTACATTTGAAAGTAAAAACACTCCACCAGAAATGATTGCAGTTGAAACGTGAATAACGAGCCATTCAGACTTAAGGGCAGGTACCAATGGAGCGCTTGGTACATACAAAACCGTGATAGCAGTTCCTATAGTTAAAAGCACAGAGACAGAAACTAAAAGTCCCAGCCAACGAAGTTCATACTTTCGAAGCGCCAAAAGATAAGCGCCTGAAAAAGCTAAAGCACCAGTAATTGAGAACTCGTACATATTTCCCCAAGGCACTCTTCCAGCAGAAATGCCTCGCGCAATTACACCAGCAAATAGAAGTAGAAAACCTAGAATCATTAATGCAGTTGCAATTCGAGCAACTTTTTCAGTACGTTTGTAATCTAATACTGCAGATTTATCTGTAGGCACTTTTACCGCCCAAGCAGTTTCAATCAAGTGCGCAAGAAAAGAGATTGCATAGACAGCCATTGCTGAGTACACCAAGTAATTTGATGCAAAAGCCCACGAACGTGACATCTACTTCTCTCCCTTTAACATCTTCACAAATCCCTGTATTTCAACCTCTAAGCCCGGTGCCGAATTCTTTGCCAAGCCCGCAACTTCGACTTGGTCTCCTACTCGAATCCAAATTCTTCGTCTGCGAGTAAACAGAGAAGCTAGCAACCCAAGGATGGCAACAATACCGCCAAGCAATGCAAGGTGCTTTCCAGGATCTGCTACAAAGTTAAGGTTCACCCATTGCAGATAACCTTCAAAAGTTATTGATCCACCTTCATATTCAAAGCTTTCACCCGGCTTTAACCCCTTTAAACCGATCTGAGTCATATCTGTTGTATCAATGCGATAGACAGATTGAGGAATTCCTGAGTCCAAACCTAAGTCACCGCTCCACACAGAAAGTAGTAATCGAGGATTTAGTGCCTTAGGAAATGCACTTGCTCCACCATTTGCTCCATCTCGCACATATGTTGGAAGGAAAGATCCCAAAAACCCAATCTGCGGATCAGCATCAGGAACCTTGATTGCACCTATCGATCGAAGGTTGGCGTCCTGCGGCAAGAAAGTTACAGGTCCCTGAAATGCGACATCTCCTTTTGAGTCCCGAACTGTGACAACAGGTGCATAACCATTTGCTTGCAAGTAGACACGGGTCATGCCAATAGTCATAGGGTTATTAACTTTTATTGTTTTCTTTTCTATTTTTGTCGAACCGTCTCGAAGTAATGAAACTTCTAATGTGTAGTCTTCGGGCGCACTAGTTTCGATGTTGTACTGTGCAACAAACTTATCGGCAGTTAACATGAACGCAGGAATATTTGAATCGCGATATAGCTTTCCGTATGACAAAGTATCGTAACTTGTTGGTGTGTTAACAAATCTCTCGCCAACATTGACAATCGCTTCGCCGCGCATTCCAAAGAGCGAACTAAAACTAATTCCTAGTAGAATCAGAATAAGAGCTAGGTGAAAGAATAGGTTTCCAGTCTCTCGGGTAAAACCTTTTTCAGCCGATATAGAACCATTAGCTTCTAGGACTCTAAAGCGCTTTGACTTGAACCAAGCTCGCGCAAGTTCAAGCTCCTTACCTTGTGGGCTCCACAATTCATGATGCTCCAAGCGAGTTAAATTCTTTGGTGTAGCAGGGGGCAAGGCACGTGCGGCTTTAAAGTGTTCAAGAGTTCGCGGAAACACACATCCGATTAGTGAAATGAAGAGCAAAATATAAATCGCACTAAACCAAGGCGATCCATACACATCAAACAAATAGAAGCGATCCATCCATCGAGCTTGCTCTGGTGAATCTTTGAAGTATTGCCCCACCTGAAGTGGGTTTTGGGTTCTCTGTGGGACCAGTGATCCCGGAATAGCCGCGATTCCCACCAAAAGAAGCAGAATCAAAGCTGTACGCATACTTGTTAGCTGTCTCCACATGAAGCGAAGTAAGCCAACATTATCTAGTTCAGGAAGTTGAGTTTGCTGGCTCATCAGATCACCGGAATGAAGTCAGAGATGAGAGAACGCATTGAGTTCATTATCTGACTCCAGAAACCCAAAACTTGTAATAGACCAAGAGTTATTAGGAAAACGCCACCGATTTTCGAGATCACATCACCACGTCGATAAATCAGTGAACGAAGTTTTGCCGACTTATCTAATGACAAACCTGACAATATAAATGGCAAACCCAAACCTAAGCAGTACCCAAATGATAGAACCGCACCTCGTACCGCACTTGATTCTTGAAATGCCAAGGTTTGCACCGCAGCAAGTGCTGGTCCGATACATGGTGTCCAACCAATTCCAAAGAGAATGCCCAGCATTGGCGCACCTAGTAAGCCCCCCGTTGTTCGCATCTTTGGACGAATTGTTGGAGAAAATGGGAAACGACCATAAAAAACAAAACCAAGGAAGATGGTTAAGATTCCTAGTATCCGAGATATCAATTCTTCATTTGCAGAGAGTTGATTTCCTAGGCCACCAAAAATTGCACCGTATGAGACAAAAACCAAACTAAAGCCTAAAACAAACAGGGTTGACCCCAACAATAACTTTCCGCGACTAACTGAAAAGCCTGCCGCAAAGGATAGATAGCCCGGAACAAGTGGCAGTACACACGGCGAAAGAAATGAAATCACACCAGCAATAAAAGCAAATGGAAAAGCTGTTAGTAAAAACCCTGAAAAGATTTGCTCGACAAAGAACTCTCTCATTCGGCAGAAACTTTCTCAATCAGTTTAGATAGTGATGCCACTGTAACAACGCCAGAGATTCTGGCAGCTACATACCCTGATTTATCCAGAATTACCGTTGTAGGAATTGCATTGGCTGGTAAAGAGCCTTTAAAACCAAGCA
>JBEINN010000113.1:0-3490 GCA_040378115.1 Candidatus Planktophila sp.
CGCACCTGCATGCTTGAGCGATGTCAGCGGTGAAGCACCAGTTCCACCATCATGACCTGAAATCAAAACAACATCTGCATGTGCTTTTGAAACTCCAGCTGCAACCGTACCTACGCCAACTTCGGCCACCAACTTAACGTGAACGCGTGCATTCTTGTTTGCGTTCTTTAAATCATGAATTAGTTGAGCCAGGTCTTCAATCGAATAAATATCATGGTGCGGAGGCGGTGAAATCAATCCCACACCAGGAGTTGAATAACGTGCTTTAGCGATCCACGGATAAACCTTGTTACCCGGTAGCTGTCCACCTTCTCCTGGCTTTGCACCCTGAGAAATCTTGATCTGAATGTCATCGCTATTTACAAGGTAATTACTTGTAACACCGAAACGACCAGATGCAACCTGCTTGATTGCAGAACGCTTCGAATCCCCATTTGCCATAGGGATATTGCGTTCGACTTCTTCGCCACCTTCACCTGTGTTTGATTTGCCACCAAGTCGATTCATCGCGATAGCAAGAGTTTCATGCGCTTCTGCTGAGATCGATCCATAAGACATCGCGCCTGTAGAAAAACGTTTAATGATTTCACTGATTGGCTCTACTTCATCAACAGAGATAGCTGGATTAACTCCATCTTTAAACTGGAATAAACCACGAAGAGTCATCAGGCGCTTGCTTTGCTCGTTGACTCGATCGGTGTATCGCTTGAACACGTCATAACGCTTATTACGAGTTGAATGCTGCAAGGTAAAGACAGTCTCTGGATCAAATAGGTGAGGTTCGCCTTCGCGACGCCATTGATACTCGCCGCCGATCGGCAAACGCTTTGTTCCGGGAACTTCTCCCCCGGGTGGATAAGCGACGTGATGGCGCGCGATTGTTTCTTCTGCAATTACATCAAGTGAGACTCCGCCAAGACGAGATGTTGTTCCGGCAAAGTATTCGTCAACAACTTCTTGAGAAAGTCCGATAGCTTCAAATACCTGTGCACCTGTATATGAAGCAATGGTGCTGATACCCATCTTGGACATCACCTTGAGCACACCTTTTCCAAGGCTCTTAATTAAATTCTTGACAGCCTTTTCAGGAGTGATTCCCGTTATCACGCCTTGCAGAACTAAATCTTCTGCAGATTCCATTGCAAGGTATGGATTGACGCACGCTGCTCCATAACCGATGAGAAGTGCTACATGGTGAACTTCGCGAACATCACCAGCTTCAATAACGAGCCCAACCTTGGTACGAGTCTTTTCACGAATCAAATGGTGATGAACTGCAGAGGTAAGTAGCAACGATGGGATGGGCGCATTTTCAGCGTCTCCATCACGATCAGACAAAACAATAATTCGCGCACCATCTTTAATCGCTTGTGAAACTTCTGATCTGATTTCAGTCAGACGTTCACGAAGAGAATCTCCACCATCTGCGATGCTAAACAGCCCACGGACCACATGCGTACCTAGACCTGGATAGTCACCATCTGCATTAACGTGAATAATCTTTGCGAGTTCATCATTGTCGATTACTGGGAACGCAAGAGAGATTTGGCGGCAACTGCTTGGACCCGGATCCAAAAGATTATGTTCTGGGCCCATAGAAGTTCCAAGGCTTGTCACTAACTCTTCACGAATTGCATCAAGTGGTGGATTAGTAACCTGAGCAAAAAGTTGTGAGAAATAATCAAAGATCAATCGTGGCTTGTCAGAAAGAGCTGCAATTGGGGTGTCGGTACCCATCGATCCCAGTGGCTCCATGCCGTTCTTTGCCATTGGTGTAACCAAAATGCGTAAATCTTCTTCGGTATAACCAAAGGCCCTCTGGCGTCTAACAACAGATGAGTGCGGATACACAATATGTTCACGTGATGGAAGATCGCTCAACTTCACAATTCCTGCATGCAACCAATCGCCATATGGCGCAGCGCTTGCCAGCCCATCTTTAATCTCGCCATCTTCAATGATGCGGCCTTGTTCGGTATCAACCAAGAACATCTTGCCTGGTTGTAAACGACCTTTGCGTTCTACGTTTTCAGCGGGAACATCAAGTACGCCAACTTCGGATGCAAGCACAACCATTCCATCTTTAGTGACCCAGTAACGAGATGGACGCAAACCATTGCGATCTAGTACTGCGCCTACTTGATGTCCATCAGTAAAAGTCACACATGCAGGACCATCCCAAGGCTCCATCATCGATGCATGGAAGGCGTAGAAGTCTCGACGGTTCTGCGGCATCGTTGCATGGTTCTCCCACGCTTCTGGAATCATCATTAACACCGCGTGTGGAAGTGAACGTCCACCCAAATATAAAAGTTCTAAAACTTCATCAAATGACGCTGAATCTGATCCTGACATTTCAACGATAGGAAATAAGCGCTTAAGATCGCCGGGAATCAGATCACTTTCAAGTAGTGATTCTCGGGCGCGCATCCAATTGCGATTTCCTTTAACGGTATTGATTTCTCCGTTGTGGGCAATAAATCGGTAAGGGTGAGCAAGTGGCCATGACGGAAATGTATTGGTTGAAAAACGTGAGTGAACCAAAGCAAGCGGAGAAACAACACGCTCATCAGATAGTTCTGGGAAAAATTCCTCTAATTGTCCAGTTGTAAGCATTCCCTTATAAACGATTGTTTGCGAAGACAGCGAAGGAAAGTACAAATCTAAGGTGTGTTCGGCGCGCTTGCGAAGGCAAAAAGCAAGACGGTCAAGGACGATCCCGGTCTCACCTTTCTTGCCTGCGACAAATATTTGATGAAAATCTGGCATTACCGACAGTGCTGTCTTTCCCAGTGATGATGAGTTAATCGGTACTTCGCGCCAACCTAAAACTACTAGATCTTCTTCATCTGCGATCCGAGCAATCTCAGCCTTAACATCGGCACCTTTTGCGATGAATGCGATTCCTGTTGCGTAAGCATCAGCTGCTGGAAGTTTGAAATCAACAACGGCTTGAAAGTATGCATCCGGGATGCGAATAAGAATTCCTGCACCATCACCGCTATCTGGTTCCGCACCCGATGCGCCGCGGTGTTCCATATTGCGCAATGCCGTGAGCGCTTTAGCAACAATCTCGTGTGTAGCAACTTTGTTGAGTGTGGCAACCATCGCAACTCCACATGCATCATGTTCTGCGGCAGGGTCATAGAGTCCCTGTGCTTGTGGATAGTTGGATGCAAGTGCCATGGGCGCGCTCCTACGGATTTGTCCTTACATGAAAAAGGGACATCCTTGGCCCGTGGTGCTAACTACTTAAGGCGAAATCGTAGCAATAAGAGGGCTAATTAGATGCCCGAGATATGTGCAATCTTTCCAATACCTGCCGTGATTGCCATGCCGAGTGAGCCTCCGATAAGCACGCGTAGCGTTGGCGAGAGCAGCTTTGAGCCTGCAGTCTTTGCAGAGACCACGCCTGTCAGGATCAATCCACCGAGAGTAAAGGCAACAATGCTCCATGCCTTGGTGCCAAGTGTTGGAGCAAAGGCCCCAG
>JBEINN010000038.1:0-7231 GCA_040378115.1 Candidatus Planktophila sp.
CCGACCACGCAGGTGATACCGGGCTCGAGTCGAAGAGTGGTTGCCGAAGCGAAGGACTTAAAGCCCTTTAGCGTCATACTCTTCAAATACACGCGGTAAACCTATCGCCTATTGAGCGTGATTTTGATGAATTCAGCCTTGCGGATTGGCGGTTTTTAAAGCCTCATAGGCCGCACGGGCTGCAACTTGTTCAGCCTCTCGCTTACTTTTTCCAGTGCCCTGACTTAACGCTTCTCCAGCTAACATCGCAACGGCTGTGAAGTTTTTATCATGATCAGGTCCATCTTCACTGACTATGTATTCGGGGGTGCCCTTAGCCAAAGATGCGGCAAGTTCTTGCAACGCGGTCTTTCCATCAAGACCTGCCCCACGAGCCACCGCTGAATCCATAGTGGGTGTAATCAGTCCGCGCACAATTTCAGTGCAACGCGCAAAACCAAACTGTAAATAAATAGCGCCGATAAGCGCCTCTAGTGCATCTGCAAGCAATGAGTTCTTGTCGCGACCATTTGTAACTTCCTCACCTTTTCCAAGGCGAATGTACTGCCCCAACTCTAAGCCCCGTGCAATATCTGCGAGCGCACGCATGTTTACAACACCTGAACGCAATGGAGATAAACGGCTTTCATCAAAATCGGGATAGCGTTTGTACAACTCTTCAGTAACAATTAAACCAAGAACTGAATCGCCTAAGAATTCCAGACGTTCATTAGTTTCTTTACTTCCCGATTCATATGCAAATGAACGGTGAGTAAAAGCCAACTCAAGCAAAGCTGGATCGAGTGTTACTCCCAGCTGCTCACTGAGCATGGAGCTCAGATCAGACCTCTAATACCTGACGACGGTTGTATGTACCGCAAGTTGGGCAAGCGGTGTGCTGCAGCTTTGGCTGTTGGCATTGACCACATGTTGAAAGAGCTGCTGCAGTAGTTTTCCACTGGCTACGACGTGAACGCGTCTTTGAACGCGACATTTTTCGCTTTGGTACTGGCACTGTTCTAACCTCTTCTCAATCATGACAGCGGCAACGTGGCCGCAGAGAGAAAGTATCCCTTAAAAGGGCTAAATCTTGAAATCGGGGTCTTCGAGGTTAAGCCCCCCAAGGCCGGTCCATCGGGCATCAATGACCTCGTGTGCGTGATCTTCTGGCAGTTCAGCCCATTTTCCCCCGCACTCAGGGCACAAGCCCTGGCAATCCTGGTCACACAACGGGTTAATGGGCAGGGATAAAACCACAGCATCTCGGATCGGAGTCTCAAGATTCATGATGTCCCCGTCCATCATCAGTTCATCTTCAATCTCTAAATCCTCGAGAGTTTCTTCCTGCTTCTTCTTTCTTTTGCCACGTTCATTAGTTGGCTCATAGTTATAGAGCTCCTGAATTTTTCGGTCGATCACGATTTCAACTGGATCAAGGCAACGAATGCACTCGCCTTTTGCTACCGCATAGACGTCGGCGCTGAGCAGAATGCCTTCAGTCACTGATTCCAGGCGTGCATCAACTTCAATGAATTCTCCAGCAGGCACAGCGATTAAATCAACACCAAACTTTTCCTTCACTGGGATATCTAGGACATACTCTTTCATTTCACCAGCACGACGCGGCAACTCGTAGGTGTTGAGTTGAAAGGTATCTGCTTGTTTACTCATGAAGATTTTCTCAAATCTAATCTGTCGTGCTTAGTTTTCATCTGCTAGTTGAGACAAAACATCCTTATCGTTTGCACCCGCTAAGCGATCACGACCACGTGAAACCGCATCCATAGTTTTATTGAGGATTACTTCAAGAGTAGCAAGACGACCATCTATGTACTCTTCAACTTCAGCCTTTTCAATCTCTGCGGTCTCACGAGCATCATCTAGGATTTTGCGAGCTTCATCACGGGCAATCTGCACGATCGAAGTTTGTTCCACCATCTGCGCAACATCCTCACGTGCGATAGCAATCATTTGCTCAGCACTTACTCGAGCTTCTTCAATAATTGCATCGCGCGTTTCAAGAATTTTTCTGGCTGATTCAAAATCTGTTGGCAATGATTCACGAGCATCATCTAGCACTTCGAGCATTTCAGCACGATGAACAACGCAACTTGCAGACAAGGGAACTCCACGAGCTTCTTCGACCATCGTGATGGCTGCGGTTAACTTCTCAACTGAATCCATGATTACTTCCCTGCTATTCGTAGCTTGAGTGCTTCGTTTATTGATGCCGGAACCATCGTTGATACATCTCCGTTGTAATGGGCCAGCTCTTTTACTAAAGATGATGACAGGAAGGAATGTGACGGCGCAGTTGCCATGAACATGGTTTCAACACCGGACCCTTGTAAATTCACCTGCGCCATTTGTAGTTCATAATCAAAATCTGAAACCGCACGAAGCCCCTTAACGATTGCTTGAATCGAATTACTCTTGCAGTAATCAACCAACAATCCGCTCCATGAATCCACAGATACATTGGGGAACTTAGCAACGACGGCCGTAATCATTGAAATACGCTCTTGCACGGTAAAGAGACTGGCTTTAGTTCTATTCTCCAGTACGGCAACAACCACGTGATCAAATTGCTGCGCCGCACGCTCAATGATGTCTAAATGCCCATATGTGATCGGATCAAAGGATCCAGGGCAAACCGCGCGCTTCATGGCGTAAACGCTAGCAACATGGCGCCCAGTAATCCATTCTTAGGGCTGGTAATTACCGTAATAAATGGTCGCTTGACCATAATTCCGCTCACGTGCCGGTGCAAAGGCATCGGGCCAAATGAATTGTGGCCCTCTAGCTGTTCGCTCAACTGCGATAAAGGCATCACTACTTAAAAATTCTCCGTCATACAAGGCACTTAAGACATCTTCTACCTCTTGATTGCTGAAATCATATGGAGGATCGATATACACCAAGTGATACTTAGTTTTCGGTAAATCCTTAAGAAATCTCTCTGCACTCATGCCAAAGAGTTGCAATCTTCCACTTGGATTAGATTTCTTGACAAGTTCATAATTGTTTTCAATTGTCTTTTGAGCCTCATCATCTTTTTCGACCACATGAACCAAAGTAGCCCCACGAGATAGTGACTCTAAAGCGATAGCTCCAGATCCCCCAAAGAGATCAAGCACATGCAAACCTTCAAAACTTCCAAACTCAGATGTCAATGACGAGAAAAGGCCTTCGCGTGCACGATCAGATGTTGGACGAGTTGCACCAGCTACTGTTCCTAAGGTTCGACCTCGTGCAACGCCGGCAATGATTCTCAATGTACTAACCCTTATCCAAATAATCGACGGCTTGATCGCGCTGCAAATGTGCCAGCTCTTTCTTGAGTAAAGGATAGTTGGTTAAATCAATATCTTTTGCAATTAGTTGCTCAGCATCATCACGGGCTTGCTCGATTAAAGATTCATCCCTTAATACCCGCAATAAGCGAAGATGGGATTGAGTTCCGGATTGATTTCTACCTAAAACATCTCCCTCACGCCTTTGCTCAAGGTCGATTCGTGACAATTCAAAACCGTCAACAGTTGCAGCTACCGCGTTAAGTCTTTCGCGAGCAGGGGTTAACTCTTCGCTACTTGAGACCAACAGACACAGGCCTGGCGATGTTCCGCGGCCGACACGACCTCTTAATTGGTGTAACTGAGAGACACCAAATCTGTCTGCATCCATGATCACCATGATTGTTGCATTTGCAACATCTACGCCGACTTCGATGACTGTGGTTGAGACCAAAACATCAATCTCACCTTTGGAAAATGCTTGCATAGTTGTGTCTTTTTCATCGGCGGATAAGCGCCCGTGCAAAATAGCGATTTTTAACCCTTGCAGTGGACCCCCGTGCAACATTGGAGCTAACTCTTCTACCGATGAAATCTCATCGGATTCTTCACCAAATAAAAAATCTAAATCTGCATCGGCTCCTGCATCAGGATCAGCTGAGATTCGAGGTGCAACTACGTAAGCCTGATGGCCTTGTGCTACCTCTTCACGAATTCGCTGCCAAGCACGCTCCATGTAATTTGGCTTTTCCTTAACTGGAACAACATGAGTAGTAATTGGTTGGCGACCTAAAGGAAGCTCGCGCAAAGTTGAAACATCTAGATCACCAAAGACTGTCATGGCAACAGTTCGTGGAATTGGTGTAGCTGTCATTACCAACAAGTGCGGAGGCAAAACAGCTTTCTCTTTCAATGCATCACGCTGTTCAACACCAAATCTGTGTTGTTCATCCACGACAATTAATCCAAGATCTTTGAAAACAACGGATTCCCCCAATAAGGCATGCGTGCCGATAACAATTCCTGCAGTTCCATCGGCTGCCTTTGCAAGTGCTTCTCTGCGTGCTTGTGCCGATTGCGATCCTGTTATCAGTGCTACCTGTGTTCCAGTTTCTGAGCCACCCAACATTCCACCTTGCGCCAAAGCGCCTAATTGCTTCTGGATAGTGCGAAGGTGCTGGGCAGCAAGGACTTCGGTTGGGGCAAGAAGTGCTGCTTGTCCCCCACTGTCTACAACCGCCAACATGGCGCGTAAAGCAACGATAGTTTTTCCTGAACCAACTTCTCCTTGAAGTAAACGATGCATGGGATGCGGTTGTGCTAAATCACTTTCAATTTCTTTACACACCGCTACTTGGCCTGCGGTTAACTCAAAGGGAAGTGATTTGTCAAAGGTATCAAGCAGACCACCAGTAACCTTTTTTCTTGAGGTTGAATTGAGTTTCTTTAATTCATTCCTGCGCATTACCAATAACGATTGCAGTAAAAATGCCTCGTCAAAAGTTAGACGTTCCCGTGCAGTTTCTGCATGATCTAGATCTGCCGGTTGATGTAATTGCACGAGAGCTTGCTGCAATGTTGGGTAACTATGTTTTTCACGGATTGAAGTCGGAAGGAAATCCTCGATCTCATCCAACGCGCCAATAGCCAGTTGTGCACATTGCGAGATTTTCCAAGATGGAAGTTTGGATGAGGCGGGATACACCGGCAAGAACTTTCCAGCAAAACCTTCTACCGCCGAATCCACATCAGAACCATCGGGGATCAACTCGTAATCAGGGTGAGCTAATTGTTTCTTGTTATTGAAGACTCCGATTTTTCCGGCGAACAAACCTTGTCGGCCTACCTTCAAATCTTTTTCACGCCAGGCCTGATTGAAAAATGTCAGTGATAACTTGTCGGTTCCATCAGTCACAACAACTTCGAGAATGCTTCCCTTGCGACCTCGCAGAGGTCGGTTAGTTGTCGAATAGATTTGCGCCAAAATGGTGGTTTCGTCGCCTTCGCGTAGTTCTGAAATATCCGACAACTCGCCGCGCACCATGTAACGGCGCGGGTAGTGGCGCATCAGATCGCCAACGGTCGTGATTCCAAAAACGGTGCTGAGAACTTTGGCGGTGCGGTCACCGACAACGGCAGAAACCTTGTTCTCTAGTGTGGCCACGCGAGCATTCTCCCTCGCAACTGCTTCAAAGCAGCCCACCCGCGCATGAGAGTTGCTTGCGCAGGCTCAAATTGGCATCTGGGCCCGCCTTCGCGCTACCCTTACGCCCTGTTCCCATTGGAACCAGTCGAAATTCAAAGGAGTACCGCTGTGGCATCAACATGCGATATCTGTGGCAAAGGGCCCAGCTTCGGAAACAATGTTTCTCACTCACAGGTGAAGACCCGTCGTCGCTGGAATCCAAATATCCAGCGCGTCCGCACTCTTGTAGGCGGAACTGCAAAGCGTCAAAACGTTTGTACTTCATGCCTTAAGGCTGGAAAAGTAACTCGTTAATTTAAAATTTATTGAAAGTGGCGCCAGGTATCTGGCGCTTTTTTCATTTCTACCCCAATTACACCTACGCCTGATTGAACGGTTCCAATTCGAAAACCATCGAGATCCTTGCCTGTTGCAAGAAATACATGGTCCTCGCCTCCGGCCAAAATCCATTGCCAAACATCAATACCTTGCGAATCAGCAAGTTCGCTCAAAGTTCCAAACTCAGGGTGCTTACTGATCAAATCTCTTTCAATGACCAACTGAACTGCCGATGCAGTTGCAATCTGCTCTGCCTGAATAACAAAGGCATCGCTAATGTCGCACAAAGATGTGGCTTTGCCATTTGCGAACTGAACCGCTGCTGAATAATCCACCGTTGGTGCACAAAATTCTGACACGGCGTGAAGTGCTAGATCTGTTTCCAGATCCTTTTCAATAATTGCTAAGCCTGCTGCAGACCAACCGGGAAGTGAAGAGATGTAAATTGAATCTCCGGCTTGCGCACCCGACCGAGTTATCGCAGTATCGATCTGGCCTATTGCGGTAATTGAAACAACTTTGCATGGGCCTTTTGCTAGATCTCCGCCGACAACATATGCCCCACAACTGCTGGCTTCGTGGGCAATACCTTCGGCCAGATCTTCAATCCATTCCATTGACTCTTGACCCGTAAGAGTTACTGCTGCAACTAAGAATCTAGGTGAGCCACCCATCGCATACACGTCGGCAAGATTTGCTGCCGTAATCTTGCGTCCGATATCAAAGGCGCTAGACCATTCGGTATTGAAATGTGTACCTTCAACTGCGATATCAGTTGTGATTGCGGTGCGTTCGGATGTCTTCACGACTGAAGCATCATCTCCGATGCCGATCTCGACTCCACGTTGTGAGCTGCCAAATATGCGTGCCAGTGCCGCAATTACCCCAGCCTCATCGAAGTTCATACCGCTTAGCCTAATCGACTACCTCGATGGGGCTCATCTGCGGTAGCGTTTGCCATCGACAAGAAAGGACATCTCATGTCAGTACAGGCTTTCATCTTGATTCAAACCGAAGTTGGCAAGGCAACTGGAGTTGCAGATGCCGTGGCAAAGATTCCTGGCGTTACATTGTCTGAAGGCGTTACTGGTCCTTACGATGTAATCATGCGCGCAGAGGCTGCAAGCATGGAAGAGTTTGGTCGACTAGTTCTTTCAAAGGTTCAAGGGGTACCGGGAATCACACGCACTTTGACCTGCCCAGTTACACACCTGAGCTAAATTGTTTCTTAGCTTTTTAGCCATGCTCAGCCTTATTTATTGCAGAATCAATGAGCGCTGTAATCAAATCAGAGTAAGCAACTCCTGTTGCCTGCCATAGCTTGGGATAAACACTGGTACCTGTAAATCCTGGCAAGGTGTTGATCTCGTTAATGATGATCTGATTGTCATGGGTATAGAAAAAGTCACATCGTGCCAGTCCTGCGCAACCTAGC
>JBEINN010000143.1:0-2651 GCA_040378115.1 Candidatus Planktophila sp.
GGTGAGTTCTCTTTCGCTTGATTGAAAAGATCACGTACTCGTGCCGCACCAACACCAACAAACATTTCGACAAAATCAGAACCAGAGATCGAATAAAAAGGAACACCAGCTTCGCCAGCTACCGCGCGAGCAAGAAGAGTCTTTCCAGTTCCCGGAGGACCAAACAACAAAACTCCCTTTGGAATTTTCGCACCAAGCGGTGCGTACTTTTCTGGTTTAGCCAAAAAGTCTTTGATCTCATCTAGTTCGGCAAGTGCTTCATCAGCGCCCGCAACATCCTTGAAAGTCGTTTTAGGTACATCGGGATCCTGAAGTTTTGCACGTGACTTTCCAAATTGGAAAACCTTATTTCCGCCTTGTGCTTGGCTCATGAACCAGAAGAACAATAGACCAATCAACAAGAATGGAACGATTGAGAATAGGAATGAAACAAGAATTGATTGAGAAGGAACCTTTACATTCCAACCCTTTGGAGGAGGATTACCAGTTAATGCGTCAACAATTGTTGGTTCCTGACGAGCAACATAAAAAGCTTCTACCTTTGAAGAGCCCTTAATTGTGCTGCCTGGGTTACGTATTAAGCGAATCTTTTGATCTTTATCAACAAGCTCAGCAGATTGAACTTGAGCCTTTGAAATCGCATCCAAGGCCTGTGAAGTTTCAATCTGTGTGTACTTGTTCCCGGCTGAAGATATTTGCCCAAACACTGTCACAGCAAAAATCGCAGCAACAATCCAGAAAAGGGGACCGCGAAAAAGTCTTTGACTTTTTGTTGGAGCTTTCTTGGCAGGTTGCTTACCTGAGAAACTCTTCTTGACTTGCCTCTTCGGCTTTTGAGCTTGTGACATCTTTTGGGGACTCCAGAAACTATTCGTACATGTGCTTAGCAAGCACAGCGATAAATGGAAGGTTGCGATACTTTTCATCAAAATCAAGGCCATAACCAATTACAAAGTCTTTTGGTATATCAAAGCCAACGTACTTCACATTAACTTCGACTTTAGCTGCCTCTGGCTTTCGCAGAATTGAGAGAATTTCTACTGATCCGACTCCACGTGATTCAAGGTTGGCCTTGAGCCATGAAAGTGTTAGCCCTGAATCAACAATGTCTTCGATAATCAAAACATTTCTTCCGGTGATATCACGATCAAGATCTTTCAGGATTCGAACAACTCCACTGGACTTTGTTCCAGAACCGTATGAAGAAACCGCCATCCAATCCATATCGATGTGGCGTTGTAATGCGCGAGATAAATCTGCAACTGCCATCACTGCACCCTTAAGTACACCGACAAGAAGCAAATCTTTACCTTCGTAATCCTTATCAACCTGTGCAGCAAGCTCTTTGATTCGTGCTTGCAACTGCTCCTCGGTAACGATTACGCGTTCGATATCGCCCTTGACTGCTTCTAAGTCCACGGTTCTCCCTAAGGTCGGTGCTGTAAGAGCGAAAGTCTGCCCGAAATCCGCTCAACCTTCACACCGCCCGGCAAATTGAGCGCACCTTGGCCGTTCCACGCACAAATGAGCGCCTCAACCGCGCTCACATGCTCCATGTTGACCGTCCCGGCAGGGGCACCGGCGGCATGTACCGCAGCTCTGATAATTCGAGTTCTAATGGCGCGAGGCAGTTCTGCTAGGTAGGCGCAATCTAAATCTGCCAGGTCTAAATGAATCTCTTCGCGTTTAGCCCAATGATCGAGAGCGTCAGCATCATCGCGCAAAAGATGAGCGCTACGAGCCAATGCTTCTGAAATTCCAGGACCAATGCTTTCTTCAAGAATTGGTAACGCAACCTTTCGGACTCGAACTCTTGAAAACTCTGGGTTCTGATTGTGTGGGTCATTCCAAAATTGCAACTTCATTTCTTCGCAGTATTTTTCATTTTGAGTGCGGGTGATTTCAAGTAGTGGTCGAATGTAGAGACCATTGTGGTGCGCCATTCCAGAAAGAGAACGTGTTCCAGATCCGCGAGCTAAACCAAGCAAAACAGTTTCGGCTTGATCGTCGCGTGTATGTCCAAGAAAAACTGCGACCGCGTTATGTTCTTTCGCAACTTCTTGCAATCCGTCATATCTAGATTTGCGAGCAGATGCTTCTAGACCATCTTGAAGATTAACTGTAACTTTCTTAATGATGCAATCCACACCAAATGCATTTAATTGAGATTTAACTTTTTCAGCTTGTGTGCCAGATTTTTCTTGTAGTTGATGATCAATTGTCACGCCGATAATCGAGATAACAAACTCTTTTGATGCAATGGAGAGTGCGTGTGCCAATGCCAAAGAATCTGCACCACCAGAAACTGCAACAACAATTGTGTCGCCAGCGTCGAAGTTTTCAAGCCATGTGCGTACAGCATTCCGAACCGCTGGGACCGCTGTAGTCATGGCTTAAGAGTAGTGCTGAACTAGACGCGGCCACCAAACGGCATCAGACCCTTGACGCTGTAAATGTTTGAATAAAGTAAGCCTTTGTCCTTTGAGTTGGCCTCCCACATCATTCCATTTCCGGCATAAATCGTGATGTGGTGAATGGTCGAGATATCTCCTTTGTAGGAGTAGAAAAGTAAGTCGCCAGGAACTAGTTCCTTAAGGGAAACATGCTTTGTATACCCTGAATAAAGGGCAGAGTTGAGTCGATCCCAGTTA
>JBEINN010000060.1:0-5611 GCA_040378115.1 Candidatus Planktophila sp.
CCACCTTCAAGAACGGATACGCAGCTATTAGTTGTACCGAGGTCGATTCCGACTGCTCTAGCCATTATGTGTGCTCCTTTTGTCCCTCTCGAGCCTGATTTAGGGTCGAGGCCTGCTGAACCTGAGTCGATCATACCTAAAAGGTTGAGTCGTCGCGACTCAGGTTTCTAATTGGTTGAACACATCCCCTAAGGAACTTATTCCTGTCCGGACCAAAATTGTTCTGCATGAGGCAGGGGTTCCTCTCCAGCCCTTGAAGACGGTCATGCGTCTAGCCTTACCCCATGAACCTCGCACTCGCAGGCCTGTCATACGGCATCACCGTTGTTGCTCTTGTCCTTTTGGCTGTTCGCACCAACAAGCTCATTGGGATCTATAAAAAGGGCCAACCGGATTCAACGCGTGGCAATGATAAAAAACAACGTTTGGCAATGGCCTTTAGAGAAATCTTTGGACATACAAAGATGCTCAACTTTTCAGTTGTTGGATTAGCCCACTGGTTTGTAATGGTTGGCTTCTTTGCTTTGTTTGGCACACTAGTTACCGCTTACGGACAATTGATTGATCCATATTTTGCTTTGCCATACATCGGACACTTTTGGGTGTACGAATACATCACCGAATTAGTTGCATGGGCAACCGGTATTTCAATCGTTGCCTTGATCGGAATTCGCCAAGTAACACTTCGCACAAATAAGCGTTCTCGTTTTGCTGGTTCTGGAAATGGCAAGGCGTACTATGTCGAAGCCACAATTTTACTTATTGTATTTTGTGTCATTGCATTGCGCGGTCTTGAAGGTGCGTTATCCGATGAAACCGTGTGGAACCGCCACTTCATTACAACCTGGTTTATCGCTGCGATGTTTAAGTCAATGAGTTTGACACAGTTGGAAAATTGGATTCAGATCGTTGCAACAATTAAAATTGTTGGTTCGATGGCCTGGTTCATCGCCATCGCAAGCAATCTCACTATGGGAATAGCTTGGCACCGCTTCTTGGCACCGTTCAACATCTTCTTCCGCCGCAACGCTGATGGAAAATCATCACTAGGCGCGCTGCCAGTAATGATGTCGCACGGACAAGAGATTAACTTTGAAGATCCAAAGGAAGATGATGTCTTTGGTTTAGGAACACGCGCAGACATTTCTTGGAAGGGTCTGCTGGATATGTCCACCTGTACCGAATGTGGACGTTGCCAGTCACAGTGCCCTGCTTGGCACACCGAAAAACCATTGTCACCAAAGCTTTTAATCATGGCTATGCGTGATCACGCTTTTGCAAAAACTGTTGAAAATGAGGCCTTGGTTGGTGAAAACTCACCGATTAGTTTGGATGTTTTGTGGTCATGTACAACCTGCGGTGCGTGTGTGAATGAGTGCCCGGTAGATATCGAACACGTAGATCACATCGTTAACATGCGTCGTTTCCAGGTTCTTGTCGAATCAGAGTTTCCATCAGAACTTGGTGGAACATTTAGAAATCTTGAAAAGGCCGGTAACCCTTGGGGTGCTAACCGCGCAGATCGTGAAGCGTGGATTGCTGAATGTGATTTCCCAGTAAATGTTGTCGAAGGTGAACTACCTGAAGAAGTTGAGTACTTGTTCTGGGTTGGTTGTGCTGGTGCTTATGAAGAGCGCGCAAAGAAAACAACTAAGGCTGTGGCAGAACTTTTGTACATGGCCGGAGTTAACTTTGCAGTTCTTGGCAAAAAGGAAACATGTACCGGAGATCCTGCACGTCGCGCTGGTAATGAATTTTTGTATCAAATTCTTGCTCGTGAAAACATTGAAACCTTTAAAGAAACTTTTGGTGATCGTCCAAAGGGTAAGAAAAAAGTTGTTGTTACTTGTCCACATTGCTTTACAACAATTGGTCGTGATTACGGACAACAAGGCTATGAACTAGAAATGGTTCACCACACGCAGTTGCTCAATCAGCTTTTGCGTGAAAAGCGTTTGTTGCCAATCAAGATGTCACACACCGCAATGACTTTCCATGATCCTTGCTATTTGGGTCGTCACAACGAGATCTACCAACCGCCACGAGAAATTCTTGAAGCAACTGGTGTCGAATTGACGGAAATGCCACGTAACAAGGAACGTTCATTTTGTTGTGGCGCAGGTGGTGGACGCATGTGGATGGAAGAAAAGATTGGTACCCGCATCAACATCAATCGTGTTGAAGAAGCGATCGCAACGGGTGCAACAGAGCTCGCCGTTGCCTGTCCTTTCTGCCGCGTGATGACTAGCGATGGAATGAACGCCAAAGAATCTGCCGTTGAAGTCTTAGATGTTGCACAGGTCTTGCTGCGCTCAGTTAAAGAGTCCTAAGCTCAAAAACAAGGCGTAGATTCCACCCATTCTCAGCAAAGACTCAGGCTGTGAGAGCATTCTCTAGCCATGACTACAACCATAGAAAAGAACAGCCAGCGCATTCTCGTCGTTGATGACGAAGCAAGCATCAGCGAACTGATTTCTACAAGCCTTCGCTTTGTTGGCTTTGATGTCCGCACTGCGGCCAATGGTGCAGAAGCACTTCGTGTAGCTGAAGATTTCAAGCCACATGCAATGGTTCTTGATGTCATGTTGCCTGATCTTGATGGTTTTGAAGTGTGCAAGAAGATTCGTAATGAAGGCGTTGATACAGGAGTTTTGTTCCTGACCGCTAAAGATGGCATGGAAGACAAAGTTAAGGGTTTAACTCTTGGCGGCGATGATTACATGACTAAGCCATTTTCATTAGAAGAACTTGTTGCACGTTTGCGCGCACTTCTCCGTCGCACAGGTGTGGATCACATTGATATTGATGATGAAAAGATGCGCTTTGCCGATTTGGAACTCGATGAAGCAACTCACGAAGTTCGTCGTGCGGGTGAGTTATTAGATCTTTCACCAACTGAATTTGCACTGCTGCGTTACTTAATTATTAATGCAGATCGCGTTGTATCAAAGGCACAAATCCTTGATCACGTATGGCAGTACGACTTCCGTGGCGACATGGGAATTGTCGAAACATATATTTCATATCTGCGCAAGAAGGTTGATGCCTTTGAGCCACCACTAATTCACACAGTCCGTGGAGTTGGTTACCGATTGCGGATGCCACCTAAGTAGTCAATGAGATCTAGAACCTTACGAGTAGACTGGGCGAATTCAAGTCTTCGGAATCGTTTAACGATCGGAGTACTCGTTCTATCTGCGATTGGGTTCGTGGGAGCTGGTGTTGGATCTCAAGCATTACTTCGTGACTATCTAATCAATCAAGTTGATGATCAGTTACTCAGTGTTGTTGCTGGTACTGAAGAGCGTCTTGACCGCGCTGGTATCGAAAGAGATAGCGCTGAAGACAAAAATCAGGATCCGTCAGCGGCTCGCGCTGCTACACCTCTTAATCGTGTTCCAACCTCTATCTCTGTAACGGTTTTAGATCCATTTGGAAACCTTGTCGGAGGTATCGGTGGTGACTTTAACTCTAATCAAATCACCGATTATGTGAAGGGTTTACTGCCTGGACAGGTCGCTGCTTATGGAAGTAAGCCCTTTACTATCGAAGCACCCGGTGCAGATTTTCGCGTAGCAACAACGGTTTTGCCATCTTCTCTTGGTTCGGTAATTGTTGCGCAATCTCTAGCTGATTTTGACAAGACAACACGACAAATTGGTTCTGTATTTTTAATTATTGGCAGCTTGGTACTGCTCTTTATCGCTTTTGCATCCAGACAGGTAATCAAAGTTGGTATGCGTCCTTTGCAAAAGATTGAAGAAACTGCAGAAAAGATTGCAGCTGGGGATTTATCGGCGCGTCTTGATAACTTTGAACCAGATACCGAAGTTGGCCGCTTGAGCGCTTCTCTTAACACGATGCTTTCACGCATTGAAGAAGCTTTTGATGCACGCATGCGAAGCGAAGATAAACTGCGCCGCTTTGTTGCAGATGCAAGCCATGAGCTGCGCACACCATTAACTGCGATTAGGGGTTTTGCAGAGCTACACCGGCAAGGGGCGGTACCAGATGGTGAAAAAACAAATGAATTAATCGCCCGCATTGAAAAAGAATCAATGCGTATGGGTTATTTAGTGGAAGATCTTTTGATGCTTGCACGGATGGATCAATCCCGTGAACTTGTTATCGCAGATGTGAATTTGAGCGAGCTGGTGCAAGAAGCTGTTACATCCGCACAAGCTGCAGGACCTGATCACACAATTACAACAAGTATTGCCTCCGGAATTGCTACTAAGGGTGATGCTGACAAGATCTATCAGGTAGTTACAAATCTTTTAGCTAATGCGCGTGCACATACTCCTGCTGGCACAGGTATCAATGTTTCAGTTGTGAAAGATGGTGTTGATTCCCTTGTGACTATTGCAGATAACGGCCCTGGTTTATCTGGGCAAGATCAAGCTCGTATCTTCGAACGTTTTTATCGCGTCGATGCTTCCCGCCAACGCAATAGCAAAGATGGCAGCGGTTTAGGGCTTTCAATCGTTGATGCGGTCATGCGCGCTCATGGCGGCGAAGTAACTGTTGCTTCAGAGCTTGGAAAAGGTGCGGCATTTACTCTGCGTTTTAAGAGTTAGCTCAAACTCTCCATAGATTTTAGAACGGCGATACGTTCCTGAATTGGTGGGTGAGTAGAAAACATCTTTGACACTGATTTTGCATCTAGCGGTGATTCAATCCAGATATGTGCAACTGCGGTAGATCGTTGTTGAACAACGGTCGAATCTGCAGCAAGAACTTCTAGCGCTGAACGAAGCCCAGCCGGGTTACGGGTAAATGAAACGGCGGTTGCATCGGCTAATGATTCGCGCTTCCGCGAGATCGCAGATTTCAACATAACGGCAGCGAGTGGCGCCAATATTAAAATTACTAGTGATACCAGTAGCGCAATTGGGTTTGCATTGTTGTTGTTTTCGCGGCGACCACCAAAGAACATCATGCGCGCTAAAACATCAGAAACAATTGCTATTGCACCCGCTGTGGTTGCGGCTACCGCACTAACTAGGGTGTCTCGGTTGGCTACATGAGCCAGCTCGTGTGCAATTACACCTTGCAGCTGATCGCGATCCATGACATCTAAAATTCCTGTTGTAAAGGCGATCAGTGCATGCTCTGGGTTACGCCCTGTTGCAAAAGCATTGGGAGCATCATCAATAACTACCGCAACCTTTGGCATAGGTAAACCAGATGCAATAGTTATTTCTTGAATCAAATCAAACAACTTTGGATTATCAGATTCCTGAATTAATTTAGCACCTGTCATTGTTAAAACTAATTTGTCAGAACCGTAGTAAGAACCCCATACCGAGATTAGAGAAATTCCAACTGCGATGGGAACAATGCCCGCACCTGTTCCTCCAAAGTATGAAAGCGCGGCGTAAACAACACACCACATCAATACACCCATACCCATGAGCAAACCAATTGTTTTGCGGCGGTTAGCCGCCTGCATCGTTCTAAAGTTCATTGTTAGTTGAAAGAAACGTTTGGAACGTTGCGATCTTGTGGATCTTCAACCTCGTAAAACTCGCGCTCTGAAACATTTGCAAACCCTGCAAAGAAGCTGCTCGGGATGGTTTTAACAGCGGTATTAAGCGAGCGCACATTGTCA
>JBEINN010000003.1:0-15315 GCA_040378115.1 Candidatus Planktophila sp.
GCGTTGGAAAACCCGCGGGAATATAAGCAATCAGTGCTGCGCGATTTTCGGCACGCACCTTTGCCATAACCGCATCAAGCTGGGTCATTACAGCGGAATTCCAAAGTATTCGGCGGCGGTCTGAACATCCTTATCACCACGACCAGAAAGATTGATGAGCAGATTTGCTTGAGGACCTAACTCTTGTCCCACAAGAATCGCACCAGCTAAAGCATGCGCAGTTTCAATGGCAGGAATAATTCCTTCTGTTTTGCTCAGTAACGAAAATGCGTACATTGCTGCATCATCATTGATTGCACGGTATTCCGCTCTTCCAACATCATGAAGGTATGCGTGTTCTGGGCCTACACCTGGATAATCTAAACCTGCAGAAATTGAATGTGATTCGATTGTTTGGCCATTTGCATCTTGTAAAACATAAGAGCGAGTTCCGTGGAGTACACCAGGAGTTCCTCCGGTGATTGTCGCTGCGTGACGTCCTGTTTCGACTCCATCACCGCCGGCTTCAAAACCAATTAACCTAACAGCGGTATCTGGAATAAATGCATTAAAGATTCCAATCGCATTTGATCCACCACCAACGCAGGCTAAGACTGCATCAGGAAGTCTGCCCGTGAGTTCGAGCATCTGCACGCGTGACTCTTCGCCAATAATCTTATGAAAGTCCCTGACCATAGTTGGGAAAGGATGTGGTCCGGCAACAGTTCCGAGCATGTAGTGAGTATCAGCAACATTTGTTACCCAATCACGCATCGCCTCATTGATTGCATCTTTCAAGGTTCGTGATCCTGTTGTAACAGGTACAACTTGTGCGCCCAATAGTTTCATACGAGCAACGTTGAGTGATTGGCGTCGAGTGTCTTCTTCTCCCATGTAAACAACGCAATCAAGGCCCATCAATGCAGCAGCGGTTGCAGAAGCAACTCCATGCTGACCGGCACCGGTTTCGGCGATGATGCGCTTCTTGCCCATGCGCTTTGTGAGCAGAGCCTGTCCTAAAACATTATTAATCTTGTGTGAGCCAGTGTGATTGAGATCTTCACGCTTGAGAAATATTCGCGCTCCGCCAGCATGCTCAGAAAAGCGCTTTGCTTCGGTGATGATGCTTGGGCGACCAGTGTAAGTTTTATGTAGTTCGGCAAGCTCTGCCAAAAACTCTGGATCCTTCTGGGCAGCGTTGTGAGCGATTTCCAGTTCATTGAGCGCACCAATTAATGCTTCTGGGACAAAGCGCCCGCCATATTCGCCAAAATGTCCCGAATTATTCATAGTCAAAGCCTACCGAGCAATTGATTGATCGCAACTGATGGAGATTCTGAGCGCACAAGAGCTTCGCCAATCAGTATTGCCGTTGCTCCACATTCTTGTGCAAATACAACCTCCGCGCGGCTTGAGATTCCAGACTCTGCAACCCTTGCAATATTTGATGGAATCTGCGGTATCAACTCGGCAAATGCACGAGCATCTACTTCTAAAGTTTTGAGGTTTCGAGAATTCACACCGATGATTTCTGGTGAAATATCCAAAGCTCGCTCTAATTCATCATGGGTGTGAACTTCGATCAGTGATCGCATTCCAAGTTCAGTGCTTAAATGAAAATAGTCTTCTAACTGATTCTTGCTCAACGCAGCAACAATCAGTAAAACTACATCTGCGCCATGTGCACGAGCCTCATAAAATTGGTACTCATCAACCATAAAATCTTTGCGAAGAATTGGTAGATCAATTGCTTTTCGGACCGCATCTAAATCGGCCAGTGAACCGCCAAAACGACGCTGCTCCGTTAATACACTGACGACCTGAGCACCCGCTTCTTCATACTGGGCGGCTAAACCAGTTGGGTCACTTATTTGCGCCAGCGCACCTTTGCTAGGCGAAGAACGCTTTACTTCTGCAATCACTGAAATCTCATCCGCAGTTAGATTGGGTAAACAATCTCGGACTGCAGGTGCAATTTCTAAAGCCTCATGCAATTGACCCATAGGTAGTCGTCTGGCAGCTAAATCTTCACGTACACCTTCAATTATGGAATCTAAAACACTCATGATGGATCTTTCTTTGAATTGCCTTCTATCGTTGGATCAATTCCGTGGTCCAGAGCGCTCCACGTATTGAGTTCGCGGGGCTTACGTTCATAGCGCGAAGAAAGTTTAAATCTCTTGGAGATCAGTACGACAAGGGCAAACACTGCAACCAGTGAGATTGCGATCGGCAGGAAATCCTTCATCGGTTCTTTGCCAATCGATTTGCCGCATGGACCGCGGTAAGAACTGCTGCAGCTTTATTGCGACACTCTTGATTTTCAGACTCTGGATCAGAGTCAGCTACGACTCCTGCACCTGCTTGCACAAAAGCGGTTCCTTTGTACAGCAAGGCGGTTCGGATTGCGATGCAGGTATCTAAATTGCCGGTGAAATCTATATAACCAACAATTCCACCGTAAACACCGCGTCTAGTTGTTTCTAATTCTTCAATGATCTCCATGGCACGTGGCTTAGGAGCACCTGACAAGGTTCCGGCTGGAAACACCGAAAAGAGTGCATCAACGGGTGAAGATTTCTTAGATAGTTTGCCGATAACTGTAGAAACAATATGCATGACATGTGAGTAACGCTCGATGTGCATGAAATCAACAACTTCAACGCTACCGGGTGCACACACTCGCCCTAAATCATTTCTGCCAAGATCTACGAGCATCAGGTGCTCAGCACGTTCTTTAGGATCAGCGAGTAACTCTTCGGCCAAACGATGATCTTCTTCAGGATTGGATGATCGCTTACGGGTTCCAGCAATTGGATGGATCATTACATCCTCTTGATTAACTTTAACTAGCGCTTCTGGGCTGGATCCAACTATTTCTATTCCATCGGTGAAGCGGAACAAATACATATACGGAGATGGATTATTAAGTCGAAGCATGCGGTAAACATCAATAGCATCGGCGGAACATGGCATAGCAAAACGTTGCGACAAAACTACTTGAAAAGCTTCCCCTGCCAGGATTTCCTCTTTGACATGTGCGATGTTCCTCTTAAACTCTTCTGCAGAAATATTGCCTGTGTATTGCGGTATTGAGAACTCCGGAATTGAAGCCACATCTCCTGGAATCGAGATTGCTAAATCAGATTGCATACGATCTAGTCGTTCCATACATGATGCATACGCCTCATCTATGCGATCATCGCTGCCATCCCAATTAATTGCGTTGGCAATTAAAGTAATTGTTCCCTCGCTGTGATCCATCACTGCTAAATCACTTGTCAGCATGAAAGAAAGTTCTGGAAGCGGAATATCCTTGTGCGAAAGTGAAGGAAGTTTCTCTAAACGGCGAACAACGTCATAACCCATGAATCCCACCAAGCCACCAGTCAGTGGTGGTAACCCTGCAATCTTTGGTGATTTCAAATGGGCAGCAGAAAGTCGCAACGCTTCTAAGGGATCTATGCCCGTTGGTGCGCCAGCTGGTACGGTCCCCTGCCAATACGCCAAACCATCTTTTTCACTCAGCGTTGCTTCGCTTCGAACGCCAATGAATGAATAACGAGACCAAGCTCCACCGTGTTCTGCAGATTCCAAAAGAAATGTATTGGCGGCACTTTTTGCCAACTTCTTGTAAACGCCCAGTGGTGTTTCTGAATCTGCTAGCAGCTTTCGCGAGACCGGAATGACATTTGAAACTTTTGCATAAGCGCGAAACTCTTCGAGATTCATTTTACGATCGCAGCTCTAGCGGAGTATGAAAACAGGTCTGCTGACCAGTATGGCAAGCTGCTCCAGTCTGAATAACCTGTAAGACCAAAGCATCACCATCACAATCCAGCGCAATAGATTGCACATCTTGATAGTGACCAGAAGTTGCACCCTTAACCCACAGTTCATTTCTGCTGCGTGACCAGTAGGTTGCTTTACCAGTTGTCAGGGTTAGTTCAAGAGACTGTGCATTCATGTATGCCAGCATCAAAATCTCTTGGCTGGTTGAATCTTGGACGATGGCTGGAATTAAGGCATCTGAATCCTTTAAAAGTGCAGCTACCTGCGGATCCAGAGTTGTCATGGTCTTATTCTGCCTTATCGCGAGGCAACGGCGCGCACCGGATAATTGTGCTTACCCAGATATCGCTTTACATCCCCGATTCGGTGAACTCCAAAGTGAAAGACACTTGCCGCTAATAGCGCATCTGCTCCGGCATCAAGGGCGGCAGAGAAATCTTCGAGTGAGCCAGCTCCACCACTTGCAATCAATGGAACCTTGGATACTGCGCGAACTGCAGTAATCATTCCGATGTCATAACCCGCGCGAGTTCCATCTGCATCCATTGAATTCAGCAAGATCTCACCCACACCAAGTGCACACGCTTGTTCTACCCACGCAAGTGCGTCAACACCTGCGCTCTGTCGACCGCCATGCGTTGTAACTTCAAAACCAGATTCGGTTCGAGCTCGTCGTGCGTCAACTGAAAGAACCAACACCTGTGAACCAAAGCGATCTGCAATCTCTGCAATCAACTGTGGGCGTGCAAGTGCAGATGTGTTGATCGAAACTTTGTCAGCACCTGCACGCAATAAGCGATCCACATCTTCAACACTTCGAATTCCGCCACCCACTGCTAGCGGGATAAATACCTGCTCTGCAGTGCGTCGCACAACATCAAGGGTTGTTTCTCTTCCTGCAACACTTGCCGAGATATCCAAAAATGTTAGTTCGTCAGCACCTTCAGTGTTGTAGAGAGCTGCCATTTCTACTGGATCACCTGCATCAACTAAATCTGTGAAATTAACACCCTTAACCACTCGCCCATCGGTTACATCAAGGCACGGAATAATTCGAACTGAAAGCGTCATTTACCGCTGACCTTTAGTGCTTCTTGTAAAGTGAATTTTCCGGCGTACAAAGCTTTACCAACAATCGCACCTTCTACTCCGGTGCCAACTAGTGCGGTCAAAGCCGCTATGTCATCAAGTGAAGAAATTCCACCGCTTGCAATGACAGGCTTTGTGGTTGCTGCACATACTGATTTCAAAAGTTCTAAGTTAGGTCCAGCTAAGGTTCCATCCTTTGCTACATCAGTCACAACATATCTGGCACACCCATCACGATCTAAGCGTTCTAGAGTTTCAAACAAATCTCCACCCTCTTGTGTCCAACCTCGCGCGGCCAAAGTATGTCCACGCACATCTAGACCAACAGCAATCCGATCGCCATGTTCTGCGATTACCCGTGCAGTCCATTCGGGATCTTCAAGAGCTGCGGTTCCAAGATTGACTCGGCGACAACCTGTTGCAAGGGCGCGACGTAATGATTCATCATCACGAATTCCACCCGATAGTTCGACTTTAATATCCAACTTTCCGACAACTTCGGCCAAGAGCGCTGAATTTTCCCCACGGCCAAAGGCTGCATCTAGATCTACAAGGTGTAACCATTCGGCACCTGCTGCTTGAAATTCAAGTGCCACATCAAGCGGTGCGCCATAAATACTTTCTTTTGCTAGCTCGCCTTGGACTAAACGAACTGCGCGTCCATCTTTAACATCAACTGCAGGAAGTAGTTCTAAGTAACTCATAGCGACCCCACCCAATTCTTAATCAAAGCAAGGCCTGCTGAACCAGATTTTTCTGGGTGAAATTGTGTTGCGCTGATGTAGCCATCTTCTACGGCAGCTAAAAACTTCTCACCGTGTGTACTCCATGCTTGCATCTTTCCGACTTCCTTTTTTGCTGCATAAGAATGAACAAAGTAAAAAGATTCGGATTCAATACCTTTAAATAAAATTGAATCAGGATTGGTTTCGACAGTATTCCAACCCATGTGCGGCAATATTGGTGCATCTAGTTTTGAGATAATTCCGTCCCAAATCCCAACACCAGAATGGGCTGCGCTTTCTGAATGTTCTGTTCCTTGGGTGAAAAGGATTTGCATTCCAATGCAGATCCCCAGGGTTGGGCGTTCCTTAGCTAAGCGCTCTCGAACAATTGCTGCGCCATCAACCGCATTTAATCCATTCATGCATGCTGCAAAGGCACCAACACCTGGAACAACTAAACCTTCGGCTTCTAGCGCAACGGCGCGATCAGAGGTAACAACTACATCTTTACCTGATGTCGCAAATGCACGTTCTGCAGATCGAAGATTTCCAGAACCATAATCAAGAATTGCTATCAAAGAGAACCTTTTGTCGAGGGGATTCCGGCAACTCTGCCATCAAGAGATACTGCATCACGAAGTGCGCGAGCTACAGCTTTGAACTGCGCTTCAAAAA
The DNA here is from genome assembly GCA_040378115.1 of Candidatus Planktophila sp. Classification (GTDB taxonomy): domain Bacteria; phylum Actinomycetota; class Actinomycetes; order Nanopelagicales; family Nanopelagicaceae; genus Planktophila. Next base: position 6,261 of record JBEINN010000003.1, read on the forward strand.
CATGGTGAGCGTTGCGACCTTCTAGAACTCGGATGTGCAGTGCGATACGCGCTTCAGCAACAATGGATTCCCAAATGTGCTTTCCTAGCGTTGTATCAAAAGTGCCAATCAGCTCGACGATTTCTGGTTGACGGTGCACAAGGTATGGACGACCTGAAAGATCAACAGCTGCCTGCACCAGGACCTCATCAAGTGGAACCATCGAATCTCCGAAGCGACGGATACCTGCTTTGTCACCCAACGCTTCACGCAAAGCTTGTCCAAAAGCAAGAGATGTATCTTCGACTGTGTGGTGTGAATCAACATCAACATCACCAGTTGTCTTAACCGTTAAATCAAAACCTGAGTGCTTACCCAATTGAGACATCATGTGATCAAAGAATGGAACGCCAGTGTCAACATTGATTACACCTTGGCCATCTAGATTGATCTCAACCAGTACGTGTGACTCCTTGGTCTTTCTTTCGACGCGTGCTGTTCTCATGGGTATCTCCTTTAGATGAGCTTTTTGAGGGCTGCAATAAACAATTGGTTCTCGGCTTCATTGCCAATAGTGACTCTTAAGTACCCTGATAATCCCACATCTCTAATCAGAACACCCTTTTCTAGCAAAGCTGCCCAGAGTTGTGGCGCATCGTGTTTGAAACCTGTGAAGAGAACAAAGTTCGCGCTACTGGTGATGGTGGTCAGACCCATCTCGTGTAGCGCCCGTACAACTTCGCCTCTTGCTTTGATCAAGGTTGAAACTCCGCTCAATAATTCTGCGCGGTGATCGATAGCTACCTGAGCTGCTGCTTGTGTCAGTGCGCTGAGGTGATACGGCAAGCGCACAATCATCATTGCATCCTTGACAGAAATATCACTTACTAAATACCCGAGTCTGGCACCGGCAAAAGCAAACGCCTTGCTCATGGTACGAATGACAATTACATGGGGATTATTGGCAATCAAAGTAACTGCAGATACTTCTTGTGAAAACTCTGCGTACGCCTCATCAACAACGAGTAATCCACCTACCTCTTTCGCTGCATCTGCCAGCTTTTGAATTTCGGCAAGTGTCACCGCTCCGCCAGTTGGGTTATTAGGTGTTGTGATAAACGTCAGAGTCGGTTTATTTGTGATTATTTCAGAAACAGCTTCAGAAGTATTGAGTGAAAAGTCAGCATTACGCTTTCCATCGATCCACTGTGCGCCAGTTGTTTTTGCGATTAACGGGTGCATTGAATATGAAGGTGTGAATCCTAAAACCGCACCTTGTGCAAAAGCTAAAAAGATAGATTGAATAATTTCATTGGAACCATTGGCCGCCCAGATGTTTTCAAGAGTGAAATTAGTGCCACTGCCTTCATTGATATATGTGGCAAGTTTGCTTCGAAGAAGTGTTGCATCGCGATCCGGGTAGCGATTTAAGTCGGCCGCAACCTTTGCTACGGCATCTGTAATTGCTTTTTGTAAGGCAGGTGAAGGTGAATAAGGATTCTCATTTGTGTTGAGCGCAGCTACTGCCGGAACCTGAGGCGCACCATATGGTGACATCGGACGCAGAGTTTCGCGCAAGGGCAACCATTTTGGCCAATTCATTACAAATTCTCCAAACGCGCAGTCATTGCCTCACCGTGTGCTGGCAAATCTTCAGAGTTTGCAAGTGTGACAACGGTGTCAACAATGTCAGTAAATGCCTTTTGATCGTATTCAATAAAGTGCAATCCACGAAGAAATGTCTGCACAGAAAGCCCACTTGAGTGACACGCACAACCACCAGTAGGTAATACGTGATTGGAGCCCGCAGAGTAATCACCCAAAGAAACCGGTGAAAAGCGTCCGATAAATACTGCGCCAGCATTGCGAATCTTGTCAGCATCGCTGCGCGAGTTACGGGTTTGAATCTCTAAATGTTCTGCAGCATAAGCATTAACGACATCCAAACCTTGTTGCATGTCATCTACTAAAGCGATGGCTGATTGAACACCAGAAAGCGCGCTCTTGATTCGATCAGCATGCTTGGTGGCAGCCACACGAACTTTGAGTTCGGCCTCAACTGCAAGAGCTAGTTCGGGAGAATCAGTCACCAATACTGCCGCAGCAATAACATCATGTTCTGCTTGGCTGATTAAGTCTGCGGCAACATCTGTGGCAATTGCAGATGAGTCAGCTAAAACCGCGATCTCGGTTGGTCCTGCTTCGGAATCAATTCCGATAATTCCGCGTAGTGCGCGCTTTGCTGCAGCAACATAAATATTTCCGGGTCCAGTAACAAGGTCGGCCTTTTCACAAACGTCTTCCATGCCGTAAGCAAAGAGGGCTATTGCTTGCGCTCCCCCAACGGCATATACCTCGGTAATTCCTAGCAACGCACAGGTTGCAAGAATTGTTGGGTGAGGCAATCCACCAAAATCCTTTTGTGGTGGTGATGCAACCGCTATTGATTTCACTTTTGCAATCTGTGCAGGAATGACATTCATCATTACACTGCTCGGATAAACCGCGCGTCCTCCGGGAACATAAAGACCTACGCGATCTACTGGAATCCATTTTTCAGTAACGGTTCCACCATCTACAACGGTGGTGGTTTTTTCAGTACGCAACTGGTCGTTGTGCACTTTGGTGATTCGTGAAAGAGATATTTCTAAGGCCACTTTAATTGCAGGATCCAATTGAGATAACGCTGCATCTAGTGCACCTTGCGGAACTCGAATACTGGGTGGTGTCACACCATCAAACTCTTGGGCCAGCGCGATTAGATCGGCTTCTGTTCCATTCTTAACTCTTTCAAGAATAGGCTCAATGAGCAGCATGGCTTCGGCAACATTGAGCGTAGCTCGCGGTAGTTCAGCGTTGTATTGGGCTTTAGACAGCGATCGTCCGCGCAGGTCAACGGTACGAATCATTAGGCAATTGTAACGGCAAGGCGGTGTGACATGCCTATTGATTTAAACCAGGCAGTTCGGGCCCAAGATTGATTTCAAATCAGCGCTCAGGCTTGGCGATGAGGTGATCAGTGCATCGACTTTCATCACGGTGCTGTTTCCATTATCTACAAGCTGTAGGTGAACTTCACGCTTTCCAGGATGTGATCGCAAGATCTCTTTAATCCGATCTACAACCGGTGGTGTGCACTGCTGAATCGGTAGAGAAATAATCAACGGTCCAGTTGGCCCGGCACTGATATCTGGCATAGACATTTCTATAGCAGTAAAGCGCAGAGCATCTTCGCGACGGTCGACTCGACCTTTAATTGTGACGATTCGATCTTCGGTTAAGGACATTGAATATTGGTTATATGTATTTGCAAAGAATAAGACTTCTAGCGCACCTTCTAGATCTTCAACAGTTACAACCGCCCACGATGCACCCTGTCGTGAGACTTTTCTAGTAACACTTGTTATTAATCCACCAATAGTCACAACGGATTCGTGGTGTGCGCCAACATCTGCAAGTTCGCTAATAGACATATCCGTATTGGCGCGCAACACATGTTCAACACCAAGTAAAGGATGATCTGAAACATAAAGACCCAACATCTCGCGTTCGTACGTTAGGAGCATCGCTTTATCCCACTCGCCCGTTGGTACTTCGATATCTAATCCAGATACAGCGGTGACCGCTTCTCCCCCAAAGAGATCAAACTGACCAATGGCTTCTGCGCGCTTTGATTCAATTACTGAATCAATCGCTTCAAGGTGAACTGCGATTAAACCCTTGCGCGTTGAGCCAAGTGAACCAAATGCTCCGGCTTTAATGAGTGATTCAATTGTTTTTTTATTGCACACTTGAGCATCAACCTTTGCCAGGAAATCTCCAAAGGATGTGTAACGACCCTTTGAATCACGTGAGTTCTTAATTGAAGCAACCACGCCTTCTCCGACATTTCGAATTGCGGCTAAACCAAAACGGATATCGATTCCACGTGGGGTGTACTCAGCATCAGATTCGTTGACATCTGGTGGCAAAACTTTGATTCCCATACGGCGGCATTCTGAAAGGTAAAGCGCAGATTTATCCTTGTCATCGCGAACAGAAGTAAGCAAAGCAGCCATGTATTCAGTTGGGTAGTTAGCCTTTAGGTAAGCGGTCCAGTACGAAACGACACCATATCCAGCTGAGTGTGCCCGGTTAAAAGCGTAATCAGAGAATGGAATCAGAACTTCCCATAGACGCTTTATTGCTGTGGTTGAGAAACCGTTTTCCTTCATACCCGCTTCAAAAGGTACATACTCCTTATCTAGAATTTCCTTATTCTTCTTACCCATCGCCTTACGCAAAAGATCCGCACGACCCAAAGTAAATCCAGCGACTTTTTGAGCAATCGCCATAACTTGCTCTTGATACACAATTAATCCATATGTATCGCCCAAGATTTCTTGCAGCGGAGCAGATAGTTCTTGATGAATTGGTTCTACTGGCTTTCGACCATTTTTACGATCTGCATAGTTGTTATGTGCGTTCTCACCCATCGGACCTGGTCGATACAAAGCAATAACCGCTGAAATATCCTCAAATGAATCTGGTGACATGCTCTTGAGCAATGCTCGCATTGGTCCACCGTCGAGCTGGAATACACCCAAAGTATCTCCGCGGCTTAAGAGTTCATATGTCTTTGGATCATCCAACGTTAAATCTTCAAGAACCACATCTTTACCTTGATTTGCTTTGATGTTAAGTAAGCAGTCATCAAGCACGGAAAGGTTTCGTAATCCCAAAAAGTCCATCTTGAGTAAACCAGTTGCTTCGCACGCACCCATATCAAATTGAGTGATGATCGCACCATCTGCTTCGCGGCGATGAATCGGAATAACATCAAGCAAAGGTTCGCGGGAAAGAATCACTCCAGCAGCATGTACGCCCCACTGACGCTTCAGACCCTCAAGACCGCGGGCGGTATCAACAACCCGCTTTGAATCTGGGTCTGCGTTATACAAAGCACGAAATTCTCCCGCTTCGCCGTAACGATCATCCTTTGGATCAAAGACTCCGCCGAGGGAAATATCTTTACCCATGACCGAAGGTGGAAGCGCTTTGGTGAGCTTTTCACCAACTACATATGGATAACCAAGAACTCGAGTCGAATCCTTAATCGCCTGCTTTGATTTAATAGTTCCGTAAGTAATGATCTGTGCAACTCGATCTTCACCATACTTATTGGTGGCGTATCGAATCATTTCGCTGCGTCGACGTTCATCAAAGTCCAAGTCGATATCAGGCATCGAAATACGTTCAGGATTAAGGAATCGTTCAAACAAAAGACCATGTTCAAGTGGATCCAAACCGGTGATTCCTAGTGAGTACGCAACCAAAGAGCCAGCTGCAGATCCACGACCTGGACCAACACGAATACCAACCCTCTTTGCATGTCCCACAAGGTCAGCAACAACCAGGAAGTAACCGGGGAAACCCATCTTTTCCATAACACCAAGTTCGTATTTCAACCGATCCTCGTGCGCCGGTGTAATGCGTGTACCAAGTCGTTCCTTCAGGCCCCGTTCAGCCTCTTTCTTTAACCAAGAATCTTCAGTTTCACCTGCTGGAACTTCAAATTGAGGAAGCAGGTTTTCACCTTCGCGCAAAGTGATGTTGCAACGTTCGGCAATCAACAAGGTGTTATCGCAGCTTTCAGGAATATCCTTAAAGAGCTCGCGCATCTGCGCTGCGGTCTTTACATAGAAAGAGTCATTATCAAATTTAAATCTTTTTGGGTCTGCCAAAGTCGAACCAGATTGAACACAAAGTAGCGCTTCGTGTGCGCCAGCATCTTCTTGCCGTGTGTAGTGCAGATCATTGGTAGCAAGAAGTGGTAATCCCAGTTCTTTGCCTAGCTTTAACAAATCGGATTTGACTCTAGCTTCGATTTCGATCCCATGATCCATTACTTCAAGATAGAAGTTCTCTTTTCCAAAAATATCGCGGTAAGCACTTGCCGCCTTAATCGCCTCTTTGTATGCACCCATACGCAATCGAGTTTGGATTTCGCCACCTGGGCATCCTGTTGTTGCGATCAAACCCTTTGAATGCATGGCTAACAGTTCACGATCCATGCGTGGCTTGTAGTAATACCCTTCAAGGGATGCAAGTGATGACAATCTAAAAAGATTTCCAAGACCTTCATTATTTTCAGCCAAAATAGTCATGTGGGTATATGCGCCACCACCTGAAACATCATCTTCTCCACCGGCTGCCCACTGCACACGCTTCTTATCAAATCTCGATTCTGGTGCTACGTAAGCTTCGATACCGATGATTGGCTTCACTTCAGCTTTTTTTGCCGCTTTGTAAAATTCGAAGGCACCAAAAACATTTCCATGATCTGTCATGGCAATAGCAGGCATGCCTTGGGCTTTGACTTCTGCCATTAAATCGCCCACACGAGCCGCGCCATCGAGCATTGAATACTCAGTATGGACGTGAAGATGGACGAAATTATCGGCAGCATCCTTATTCTGGTTTGGCATGATTGGCGAGATTAGTGGTTATGGCAGAACAGCGTCGGAAAGCAACGCCAGCGAGCGTGTGAGATCGGTTGGGTATGGGGCCTGGAAGTCCAGAGCTTGGCCCGTAACAGGGTGGGCAAAGCGTAATTGTGCAGCATGAAGCCACGGTCTAGACATCTGCAAACTTTTAGCTAAAACAGGATCGGCCCCATAAGTTGTGTCACCAACCAGTGGGTGGTGCAGCGCCGAGAAATGAACACGGATTTGGTGCGTGCGACCGGTTTCAAGTTCAATTTTCGCCATTGAAACACCTCGATAAAATTCGATCACTTCATAATGCGTAATTGATTCTTTTCCTGTCGCAACGACTGCAAAGCGATGATCCTCCTTTGGATGTCGATCAATGGGTGCATCAATAGTTCCAGTTGTTGGATCCAAATGACCCTGCACCATTGCGTGATAAATCTTTTCTACGGTGCGATTTCGAAACGCATCTTTTAGAACATGAAAAGCAGTGTCACTCTTTGCCACGATCATTAACCCACTTGTTCCAACATCTAATCTATGAACTATTCCTTGGCGTTCTGCCGGACCAGAAGTAGAGACCGAATATCCAGCTGCCATCAAAGCTCCAACAACTGTTGGACCAGTCCATCCTGGACTTGGATGAGCGGCGCATCCAATTGGTTTATCAATTACGACAATATCTTGATCATCGTAGATGATCGTTAATCCCTCTAAAGGTGTCAGTGGAATTGGATCTGTATTAACCGGTGCAGGCATCAACACTTCAATGACTTGGCCTGCCGTAACGCGATCTGATTTAGGCATCGCCTTACCGCCCGTTGTGATGTCTCCATCTTCTAATAGCTTTACAACTGCGGTTCGGGATAAACCCAGAACTCGTGTGAGCGCGCTATCAATGCGCTCTCCCGCGACGCCTTCTGGCACCGACAAGGTGCGTAATTCGCGGTTACTCATGGCTGTGAGCCTACCTTTGTTATAGGTGGAATATTTCTAGCGCTCAAAACCATAGAAATGATGGCTGCGCTAACTATTGCCATGTCAGCGATGTTAAATACAGGCCAATTGGGAAGTTGTAACCAATCGATTACATGACCCCTTAATACACCGGGCTCTCGGAAAATGCGATCAACCATGTTTCCAAGGATTCCACCAAGAACCAATCCCAAAACCACGGCCCACCCACGTGAAGTAATTCTTGGGGAGTAATACAGAACCACGATCATTACGACCAAACTAAAGAGCGAGAGAAAAATGGTTGCACCCGCAGCGAAAGAAAATGCTGCGCCGGGATTTCGAACAAAGGTGAGTTGGAAGAATTCGCCGATTACCTTGACATTTGATCTGTAGGAAAGATTGTTAACCGCCCAGATCTTGGTAGCTAAATCAATGATCCAAACTGCCCAGGCAACACTAAAGAGTGTGCGCCAAGTGCGCACTGTTAGCGCCGTTCTTCCTTCTGCTTGCACAGCATGCAGAGGGTTGCGCGAGGAAACACTTGCAGGCGAGCTTTACCAATTGGAGAGCCACACTCTTCGCAATTTCCATAAGTTTTGTTTTCAATTCGCTCAAGTGCGCGTTCGGTCTGTAAGACCATGTCGCGAGCGTTAATGACAAGAGACATTTCATGTTCACGTTCAAAAGTCTTTGTGCCCGCATCTGCCTGATCATCACCGGCACCCTCACCAGATTCCTGGATCAATGCATCCATTTCTTGCTCTACAACTGCTAGTTCTTTACGCAGTCGATCGAGCTCTTTTGAAATTTCGGACTTAATGGCTTTGATTTCTGCAGCGGTCCAGGGAGATTCGTTTTCGCTAACAACTACAGGAGTAGGTGCAACCTTTATTGGCTTGAGAGGTGCGATCTTCTTGCCACTTTTCACCGGACGTGGTGGAGGCGGCATGACTAGGCGACGTTCTTCAACAACTGGTGCAACAACAGGTGCTGTAACAGTTGAGACTGAAACTGTTTGTGATTTTTCATCGACCGTCAAAGTCGTCTTAGATGGAAATGGCTTTCCTGGAGCTTTCTTTACGGGAATGCTCTTCACCGATGCCTTCTTAGCAGGTGCAGCTTTCTTGACAGCTTTCTTTGCTACCGCCTTTTTTGAAGGTGCTGCTTTTTTGGCGGTTTTTTTGGCAGGAGCCGCTTTTTTGATTACCTTCTTTACAGCCTTTTTTACCGCGGCTTTTTTGGCAGATTTCTTCACCGCCGCTTTTTTAACTGGCTTCTTAGGCATGTCGCGAACCTTATGCCTTCACACCCACCCTTACCAAGTTCGCCACGGTCAATTTTTAAGCATTCAATCATCTACACTAAGAACCTCGCGTACAGGGCGTTGACGGGGCTATCACCTCACGAGCCGGCAGGAAGAAATGGGCCTAGGTCCATGTAGAACCTGCACACGGGATTACAAGTGGCACACCACGGTGTGCAAGGCGGGTGGTACCGCGAAAGCTGTGAACGCAGCGATCGTCCCTCCAGAGTTTGTTTTCTGGAGGATTTTTTATGTCATTTCGCGCCATTCCAGCAGCAGTTGATCTGCCTGCCATTGAGCATTCAATCTTGAAGTTCTGGCGCGAAAATTCGATCTTTGAAAAAAC
>JBEINN010000134.1:0-2814 GCA_040378115.1 Candidatus Planktophila sp.
GGCTTGTCACTTCGGCCCAACTTTGATGGTTTCAACCGTCGCCTTTCTAATTGCCCAAGCGTTGTGGTGGGAAGGCCCCGCCTATGTCATAGCTATCGGTGTGCTTTTAGGACAGTTAATCGTTGGCTGGACAAATGATCTGCATGACTACACCGATGATCTAAAACATAACCGCGTTGCTAAACCATTAGTTTCGGGATTGATCACACCTAAGCAACTGCGGACCGCGATCTATGTAGTAACACCATTAGCAGTAGTTGTTAATCTTTTCGGTCCTTTGGGATTAAAAGGTGGAGCGGTTTATTTACTGGGTATCGCTTTTGGCCTTGCTTACAACTTCTACTTTAAGTACACACCGCTTTCGCCTTTGCCATATGTAATCGCCTTTGCTGCGCTACCTGCATCAATTGTTTTAGCGGTAGATAAAACTCCACCATTGTGGATGATGGCGGCAGGTTCGCTTTTAGGTGTAGCTGCGCATATTGCTAACGTACTTAAAGATTTTGATGAAGATGGACTATCAGGGATTCGTTCATTTCCGCGCATCATTGGCGAAAGAACATCCAGGTTAGTTATTGCAATAATTCTTTTGGCAAATACTGTTTTACTAAACTCGGTAAGTCCGCAACCAGCACTTTTGATTGTCGGAATCATCGGTGCTTTGCTAACAATCAAAGCTCCACGAAAGATTCTCTTTAAAGCGATCATGATTGTGGCACTAGCCAACTTGGTTTTATTGATCTCAGCTCTGGGTACTGAAATTGGAAACAAGGAGTTCGCAAATAGAACCACCGCAATTATTGGCGCAGAACGCCCCGCAGAATTGTTTTTGCCAGTAGCAAATCAATCAAACAACCCATCAGGTGTTTTGATCAATTTGCACGGTTATTCGGGCGATTCGATTTCGCAAACTAATTACACATACCTCAAAGAATCAGCGCTAGCAGCAGGCCTTGCTTACATTGCACCGGATGGTATGAAAGATAATTATGGTAATCGCTATTGGAACGCCACTATTGCTTGCTGTGACTTTGCACAGAGTGGCGTGAATGATGTGCAATACATTGACGGGTTAATTGATGAGATGGCTGAAGTATTTAATTTAGACAAAACTCGTATCTATTTGTTTGGTCACTCCAACGGCCATTTCATGAGTTACCAATACTTATGTACAAGCAGGAACCCAGTTGCCGCAATTGCTGGTTTGGCAGGATCTATGGATGCCGATCCCGCGCAGTGTTCAGGTAAGACGGCGAATGTTCTTCACATTCATGGGGATGCAGATGCAACGATTTCATATGTGGGCGGAGCATTATTTGCTCAGAGCTATCCATCAGTTGATGAGGTAGTAAAGCGATGGAGTAACAACAATCAATGCACCGCCAAACCTGAGAACCAGTTGGATGTCATCGCCGCTATGTCGGGAGCGGAAACAACAGCTTTCCCTTTTGATTGCAACAAAGGTTCATTGGAGTTATGGAAGTTAAATGGGGGCGTTCACGTCCCGGCCTTAGATCGTGGTTTCGCCGATAAAGTGGTTTCTTGGCTTACTCTTAAGCTATGACTAAAGAGATGAATACTTCAAAGCTACGCCGCTACAACATCATTGCTGGCGTATTCCACCTGGTTCAGATGATCGCTGTCTTGGCACTTGCCAATGACTTCACCCTTCCAATTGTCGCACGATATATGTCCGGCCCTCCAGGAAGCACATTTGCTGAACCAATCACTTTATTCGACACACCAGTTGGTTTAGGTGTTGCTCTATTCCTAGGCTTATCGGCCTTCTTCCACTTCTTGGTTGTTTCACCAAAATTCTTCGCGCGCTACAGCGCAGGACTAACGCAGAATCGCAACTACTTCCGCTGGGTCGAATACTCAATCAGCTCATCTGTAATGATTGTTTTAATCGCACAGATCTGCGGAGTTACAGATGTTGTCGCAATCATTTCTATTTTTGGCGTTAACGCGTCAATGATTCTCTTCGGGTGGCTGCAAGAGAAGTACGAGACTCCAGGAAATGGTGGCTGGATCCCATTTATCTTCGGATGTATCGCAGGAATCGTTCCTTGGTTAGGACTAATTTTCTATGTGCTAGCTATTGGCGGACCATCAAATGCCAAGGCTCCAGCCTTTGTTTACGGAATCGTTGTTTCACTTTTCGTTCTCTTTAATACCTTCGCAGTTGTCCAGTACCTGCAATACAAGAAGGTCGGAAAGTGGTCTGACTATCTTCGCGGAGAAAAGACATACATCACCCTTTCTTTGATCGCTAAATCAGCACTTGCTTGGCAGGTCTTTGTCGGCACTCTGTTCGAATAAAAGTAGCCCTCGGGCAACCTGGGGAGTAGGCTTTCCACAATCAACTGGAGGACAGCATGCAAATATGGATGTGGTTAGCAGCAGGTGGTGCGTTATTGGTTGCTGAAATGCTGACCGTTGATCTTTTGTTTGCCTCACTTGCCTTTTCTGCATTTATGGCAGCTATTGCTAATGCAATGGGATACAACATGGCGGTTCAAGGCTTCACCTTCGGTGTTGCAGCGATTTTGTCATTGTTTATTTTGCGCCCAATCGCTCTGAAGCACTTGAAGAAAACAGCTCCTAATTTTGCAACCAATGTAGATGCACTAGTTGGAGCAGATGCACTTGCTTTAACAGAGGTCAATGATTTGTCGGGTCAAGTAAAGTTAAACGGAGAAACCTGGAGCGCGCGTACGCAATCAGGGGTAATCGGATCAGGTTCACGGGTTGAAGTGCTTTCAATTGAAGGTGCTACTGCAGTTATCAAGCTAAGGGGTTAGGCAATGATTA